>CAZOFN010000040.1:0-5360 GCA_964579195.1 uncultured Candidatus Saccharibacteria bacterium
CTCTGAGACGCCACGAAACAGATTCTTCGGAGTTAATGGCCCTTGGAATGATCCATTTCAAGGGGATAATGCCTGTGATGCGACGCTCCGAAAAATTGAGTCAGAGCCAATCGGCACCGCCCGACCGCCGGAACCTGCAATTCGTTCACTTACTCTCACGATCGCAAGGATTTTTGCGAGTATCATCTTGGCGCTCTCGATTATCCTGATACTGATCGCGGCTCTTCGCTTCACGACAGCGCGAGAGGACGAAGACACCATTCGCTCGGCGCGCAACATGCTGATCTTTGCGCTCGTGGGAGTGGGAGTGGCCGCGCTTGCCTTCGTCATACCGCAACTGGTGATTTCACTTTTGGGCAGAGTCGGCTAGAACTGGTGTAGAATGGGTTATATGGATCATCGTGCGAAAAAAACGCTCCTGTTTGTTGGCCTCTTCTCTGCTGTTGCGAGTGTTTCGCTGGCTCAAGCCTACCCGAGTCCCATTGAGGCCAGAACCGTCGGCGGGATTTTGAACACGATCGTGACCTTCGCAACCAACATTGCAAAGCCGCTTGCCGTCATTGCCATTCTTTACGCAGCGTTCCTTTACGTCACCGCCGGAGGGAGCGAGGACAAGGTCTCGAAGGCGCATAAGGCTCTGATATACGGCATTATCGGGCTTTTCGTGATTCTCTCGGTAAATTTTCTTCGGGATGTTCTCGCGGGGGTGGCGGGTAGGTCGGCGGGGCAGACGTTTGCCGACTTTATCAAAGAAATCGCGCGGGTATTCGGGTTCTTTATCGTGGCGGCCTCGGTTATCGCCATTCTTTACTCGGCCTTCCTCTTTCTTACTGCGGGCGGCGAGCCCGATAAGGTCACCACCGCCCGGCAAGCATTGCTCTATGCGGCGATCGGCGTCGCGGTGGCGGTTCTCTCCTTTGCCATACCTGGACTTATCGGGCAGATTGTCCCACAATAATATCAATACTATGCAACAATACTTCTTACTTTACCGTTCTCATTTCGGAAGGCTGGCAGTCGCGTTTGTCGCGCTTCTCCTCTTCACGTTTGCGTTTGCTCCCGCGACATTCGCGGTAAGCATCCCCGATATTTTCTTTGTGGAAAATTTGGACGATGACCCAACGGGTGCAATAAACAGCATCGCGCAAGAGGTTATCACGGTTTTAGCTTTTATTATCTTGGCAGTCTCCGTGATTATGATTCTCTGGGGAGCCTTTAACTACCTCATGGCGGGAGCCAATGAGGACAAGGTGGCGTATGCGCGGAATGTCATCATGTATGCGCTGATTGGGGTAGCAGTTTCTGTGCTCGCATATGCTCTCCCTACCCTCGTCATTAACCTCCTAAGACAGGTAGGATCATAGTAGATGGGGATAACCTGGTTGCGGGGTGGAGTACCTCTTATACAATGAAGTCAAGCGTTTATTACCTACTTACCTCTATGATACATCGTATGCACATTTATATGTATGAACTCGGGAGATGGTCGCTTCTCGTGATGCTTGCCGCCCTTCTTCTCTTCCCTGTTATTGCGGGAGCGCAGAATCAGATTCCGGATTACAACCCGCTCTCCCAGAACCAGTTGACGGACCCGAAGGGCGCGGTCGGCTCGGTGGGGACGAAGATTGCCAATATCATCGGCACCATCATCCTTGCGGTTTCCGTAATTATGATTCTCTTTTCCGCTTTCAACTTCCTCACCGCCGGCGGCGATACGGAAAAAGTTGCCAGTGCCCGGAATACGCTGATTTACGCGCTCGTCGGTGTTGCGGTCTCGCTGCTTGCCTACGTCTTGCCGAACCTCGTTCAGACTCTCATTCGCGGGTAAATTCCTCGTTTGTTGATTGAAATCCCTCCGACATACGTCGGAGGGATTTCGTTTTCGTGAATAAACGAAAACGCCGGAGCGGAGAGAGGGATCATCCCTCTTCCGCTCCGGACGTTCCGGTGCTTCCGATCTTGTTAGCTTTAGCTGCACACCCCCATGGGCTTCATGGGGACGGGGCCGCCTTCTCCCCAGTACCGCACGACGAACGTGGGTCTGGGGCTTCTCCTGAGGTGCTCCTCGGCCCCGCCGACGAACGATACTTGGATGGTGGTGTTCGCCTCGAACGTCGCGAGCTGCCTCGCGGGTTCGGGGTCGCCGCGCATGACGGTCGGCCAGAAAGTCCGCGAGAAGCCGCCCTTGGCGCTGTTGAGGCGAATCACGGCTGAGGCCAGCGCCTTCGGCATGCCGTGCGCCACCGACTTGTCGCCGGTGATGCCCGACTCGTACCGCACCTCGACGCTGGTCCCCACGGGGAACCACAGCTGGTCGGACTGCATATCGCCTTGGCAGAGCGAGAGGCGAACCTCCCGCACATGCTCGGGCCGCGGCGAGGGCTTCGCCATGAGGGTGGCGGGCCGGAACCCTCCGGCGAGCCACGTGATGAAGACCGCGATGCTGCCGATCACGATGATGAGCGAGACGATCCCGCGCACCCACCGGCCGAGCTGACTCTTCTCCTTCTTCCCGCCGCTTGTTGCGCCGAGCTTCGAGCGAAGCTCGGCACGGAGGATGAGACCTCCGACCGCGGTGTAGGCGATGAACATGAGAACGGTGGCGTGTGTGCGCCACCACCCCGAGAACATCGGGTTCGCGGTGGAGCCCGGGTCGAAGGCGACGAGCCCGAACGTCGCCCACCTGGCGAAGTTCGCCACTTCCTGGTTCTCCGGCATGAATGCCCGGAGAAGGACGAGGAAAAGCGATGCCAGCATGGTGACGTAGGTCATCGTGTAGACCACCCTGCCCGGCTCCTCGTAGTGGGCGCGCCAGGCAAAGATGCCGAGGCCGATGGCCGTGCCTGCGAGGAGTGCGAACCAGCTCCGGTGAGCGGGCGCGAAGAGCGCCCAACAGCCGACCGTCACGATCCAGACGTAGACGAAGGGGAGCCACTTGATGAGGAGCTCCCTCTCCGCCTCGTAGGCCGCGCGCAGGGGCTGACGCCTCCCCCTCACGGGGACTCCTCCCGGGCCGAGGATGATTTCGGCCGCAGCGGCCACCTCTGCGGTACCCACGAGAACCGCGGGTCCATGCTCCCTGCCAAAGGCAAAGAGGTTGAAGGTGGCGCCGACCATACCGAGGAGGACCAGCCAGTCCTTCAGCCACGCGAGGTCGTATCCCGCGAGGATCCAGATGGTCCACTGTCTCGGCGATACCCACTGCCAGAACCCCCCCGGGTTTTGCCACTCCCAGGGAGTGCCGCCGACGATGAGGCCGGCGATGACGAAGGTGAGCGGTGTGAGGACCGCCCTCCCCCACGGGAACGCCCGCAGCCGTTCGAGTTGCAGTAGTTGCCAGTCGGTGATGAGGCCGAGGCGGTTAAGGACGTAGAGGATGATTAGCATCGTCTTAGTTCCTTTCTGCGGTTCGAACGGTTGCGGTTTTGTCCCTACGCCTTCCACCTCAACATGAAGAGGAGGTAGCAGAGGCGGAGGAAGATTCGTCCCGGGCGCACCCTGGGAAAGGTGCGCCCGGCGATGGCTACGGTCGCCGCCCGGCGCGCGTCGCTGAGCCGCCACGTCTCGCGCTTCATACGCGCGCGGCGGTTGCGAACCCGCTGGTTCCGCTGCGCCAGGTGCATGAAGGTCTCGATCTCGGGCCAGTACTCGGCCCACAGCTCGCGAGTCTTCGCGAACGCGTAGGCGATGCGCTGGGTGATTGCGTCGTCAGAGAGCTTGTCGAACTCCGCGACGAGGTCGAGGAGTTCGCCGTCCACGACGAACGTGTCGAGGCGCTGGACGTGGCGGATGAACGCCCCGTCCTTCTCCTCTTCCGTTCCCGTGAGCCCATTCCGGAAGGCGAGCAGAGCCCGCCACACCCACTCCTCGAGATAGATCGCCCTTCCGGGGATCAAGGGAGTGGTGGGTGTCGCTGGAATGTCCGGCGTCCGGATGATGCCGCGCCGCTTGTTCGCGTCGCGGATGAGCTTCGCGAGGTTCGGCGCGTTGGTGTCAACGAGCGTCGTGATATGCGCGATTTCGACGTCGCGCACGGGGCGGGAGAACTCCCGCCCGATCTCGCGGGCCACCTCGGTGGTGACGGCGCGCGCGCCGCGCGTCGCCGCCGTCTCGAAGAGCGCCGAGAGTCGGGGACTGATCATCCCCCCGATGAAGGCAAAAACTTCTCCGAGTCCGATGTTCATCCCGAATGGCATCGTTCTTCTCCTCAGGGAGTTGGGGGCGTTGTCTGTTTGGGACCCGCGAGCGTGTCACGGACAACCTTGTCGGCGGCGGCCACCGTGTAGGGCAGCCACCGCTCGTTGAACTCCGGCTCGATCTTGTGCGTGACGACGCCGCTCGCGCTCGTCGTCTCGGTTTCGTTCTTGCCCTTGTAGCTCACGGCCACGAGGACGTCCGCCAGCGGTTTCCCGTCAAGCGTCTTCACCGTGATCACGAGCGTCTGCTTGCCGCGCTCTCCCTGGGGGATGACGATGAGCTGCGCTTCGGGCGTGGGCGGCTTTGCCGCCGCTTCGGCGGCTTCCTTGTCCGCTTTCACGCCGCGCGCCTTGGCCTCAGCGACATCAGCGTCAGCCTGGGCATCCTCCACCCGTTCCTTGCGTGGATCGGGCGTCGGCGGCGTCGCGCGCTTTCGCGCCTCAGCCGTGTCGGCCTCAGCCTTCGCGATGTCCCGCTCAGTCTCTACCTTCTTCTTCTGCTCCTCGAGCGGGTCGGGCTTCGCGGGCCTCTTCCGAAGGTCCGCGAGAGCTTGGCGATCGCGTGCGATGGCGAGACGACGCTGCGTGCGGCTGGCTTCCAGCTCGAGTCGCGAAGGTCTCTCGACCTTGCGCGCCTCGGTGAGCGCCTTTTCTGCCTTGGCAAGCTCCGTTTGCTCCGTGACTGTCGCGATCCGCTTCGCGGTCGGCGATTCCACCTTCCGCTTGCGAATCTCTTTGAACTTGTCTTCGGCCCTGTACAGCTCGATTTCCTCTTCGACCTCTTCGGTCCGTTGCTTGAGTGGGCTCTTCACCTTCCGTTCCTTCACGTGGAGGAAGCGGTGGGCAAAGGAGTCCTCATGCGTCGAACCGACGACCTGCATCGCGATCACGTGAAGACCCGGTGAAAGGTTCTTCACAATGGTTCTCGCGATGCCGTCTCCCCTCGTCGGAGTCGGGATGCCGTCGGGGATTTTGCGTCCCCGCGTGTCCCTATCTGGGAAGAGTTCGTAGTCGACATAGAACTGAACATTGATGCGTGAACCCGGCTGACCGTTGTCGAGCCGGAGACGCGCCATGACAGGCACGTCTTCGCCTTGAGTTGCTTCTTCCGGTACCTCAAACCAGTACCTTCCTGTTGCCATTTCCGATTCCTTTCTGCGCGTT
>CAZOFN010000040.1:5370-7595 GCA_964579195.1 uncultured Candidatus Saccharibacteria bacterium
GGCGAACTCTCCCGAGGGGGGTGTCTCCCCAGCATCCCATAGAATCACGAGCGCGCGGACCGGCACCCCGCTGCTTACTTCCGAGGGAACCTCGAACTTGCCACCTCGTGCCATTTCCGATTCCTTTCTGCGCGTTCTCTGTGCGCGGTTAGGGTTAAAGTCCTTGAACGGTGAAAGCCGCGAACTTCTTGACCTCGCCCTCCGGCGGGTCGTGTATCGGAAATGGCGTATCCCGCTCTCGCGGGTGCCGTATCTTGGGTTATTCTTTGCGTAATTCAGCTGTCAAACAGCTTCATTGACCCGGCTTTTTACGGCCAAGTCAGATAGGAAGATTGTATACTATAATATAGTAAAAGTCAAGTTTTGCTGTACCTGTGCTATAATCTCCTCCGGCGGGCCTCAATAAGCTAACGTTTCCGGTTTTCTGCTCGCCGTTTGTCTCCGTGGCGGAATTGGTATACGCGCGGCGCTTAGAACGCCGTCCCGCAAGGGTTAGAGGTTCGAGTCCTCTCGGAGACACAACCATACGCAGGGTAAGGTAATGAAAGATAATACAAGGTCATGAATGGGTACAGGTAAAAATGGTCGCTAATCATTAAATCATTAAAATCCGCTATAGCAGAAGATAATGTTGGCGCGTATACTGATAGAGTTATGAGAATGGGGCGAGGAGAGTTGATGAAGACCATATTGGTTATTCTTGCGGCTGGAACAGTAACCGTTGCAGCGGCGGCACTTCCGGGGGCAATCCCCTTGTTACTTCCATTTATTCGGAAGAAATCGGAAAATGCTAAGCGACACTCACTTGAAAACGCACTGCAACGACTTCGGGAGCAGCGGATGCTGCGCTGGGAAGTAAAAAATGGAAACTTCCATCTTGCGATTACTGAAAAAGGAAAGAAGCGCTTACGAGCGTTTGAGATTGACTCGATGAGATTGCACGTGCCGAAACGGTGGGACGGTTACTGGACAGTCATTCTTTTCGATATTCCCGAAAGTTACAAAGTGGCACGCGATGCATTGCGATCGAAGTTAAAACAGCTGGGATGCTTGCAATTTCATAAAAGTGTCTTTGTCCATCCGGCACCCTGTGAAGATGAAGTGGATTTTATCACAGAACTTTTTGATATCCGCCGTTTTGTAACCGTATTTCAAACAAAGTCGCTTGGTCACCAAGAGCACCGCCTGTATCGCCACTTTGCCATTTCTCCAACCATGTAAAGAATAAAAAAATCGTGACGTAGGCTAAAAACATTATCTTCTGCTATAGCAGAAGATAATGTGAATTGCTTTTGGTTTTGGACAGTGTTGTATTTTGTAAGTGATACTGTATTGTACTTACTGTGCCGATGTAGCTCAGTGGGTAAAAATCCAATGTCTTGGATTTTTACCGGGAATTAGCGTAAATTTATTGAAGCGTAAAAATTTCCGTGGTTTTCGCCGAGGAGGCGAAAAAGTAACTCCATGGTATTTTTGCCGGAGTGGCAGCGCTTGGCGCTTTGCTCCGGCTTCGAGCCTCAGGAATAAATATCTGCTATATTTATTCCGTTCATCTCTCGCCGGAGTAGTTCAACGGCAGAACGGATCCATGGTAAGGATCAAACGAGGGTTCGACTCCCTCCTCTGGCTCCGTGAGTTCAATTCTCACCATCGGCTCAGATCAAGGCCAAAGGCTAAATGCTAAAGGCTGAAAGATGACAAGAACTGTTTTTCAAGCTACTATATTTTAGCCTTCAGACTTTTATCCTTTAGACTTCACGCATGCCGCAAGATAATCTCATTCGTTTTCAGTGCAGCATCTGCAAGCGATATAACTATTGGTCTCATAAAAATCTCAAAACGGTTGAGAAGAAATTAGCGTTGAAAAAGTTTTGCAAATGGTGCCGAAAGCACACAGAACATAAAGAAGCAAAGAAAACATAGGTAGCTTATTTATCCACTAGCGTGGTTCTTTGTATTTGTTATAATCGAACTGGCAAGCTGATCTATATAATCCATCTTGCCAGTCCATGCGACAAGTTGACGAAAAACTAGAGGCAATATCTCTACGAGAGCGCGGCCACTCTTTAAATGAAATAGTCGCGAAAATTGGGGTGGCAAAAAGTACTGCATCACTTTGGGTGAGAAATACTCCGCTAACAGAAAAAGGAAGAAAACGACTGCTCACAAAAATAAAACTTGGACAGCTGATTTCGGCAGAAAATAGAAGACAAAAAACGCAAGAT
>CAZOFN010000041.1:0-5061 GCA_964579195.1 uncultured Candidatus Saccharibacteria bacterium
GGAGCATGGCGTAGAGCGTCGTTGATTTTCCGGAACCCGTGGGGCCGGTAATCAAAATCATGCCGTACGGTCGCTTAATCCCCTCCTGAATCACCAAAAGATTCCTGCCGGTAAATCCGAGATCCGTCAGCGTTTTTACTCCCGCGTCCGGATCGAGAATGCGGATGGCAACTTTCTCCCCGTAGGGTGTCGGCAGTGTCGCCACGCGAAAATCAACCGGCTTTCCATTAATTTCCGCATGAAACCGCCCATCCTGTGGCACCCGCGTCTCATCAATCTTCATCCGCGAGATGATTTTGACGCGATTCACCACCGCCTGGAACGCCGAAATGGGGAGCGTCAAACTGGTAAACAGCGCTCCATCTTGACGAAAACGCACACGGACTGCGTTCCGTGACGGCTCTATATGAATATCCGAGGCTCTTCCCTCTACTGCATGGCGGACAACCACGTCCACGATTTTGGTAATGGGCGCATCCGCGGTCACCAAGTCCTCGAGCCGTTCGCGCTCCTTAGTTGCCTGGGTGGAAACATCGGAAAGCGCATCCTTCTCAAACTGAGATAGGGCCCGCGTCACCTCCCCGCCAATGGATTTGTACTCTTCGAGGACATTGCGAAAGTCCGTTGGCGTGATGAGGTACACCCTAAAGGGCTTTTTCAAACGCGCCGCGATAAACTTGAGCGCTTGCTGAGCGGAGACATCGTCGGGCTGCACCATTCCCACCTCCAAGATTCCTTCGGCTGTCTCGCCAATGGGAACAAACTGATAAAAACGCGCCGACTCCTCGGGGATCTCCTTCAAGAGATGAAAGAGCACCTTTGAGCCTCCCAGCGTGCGCGGAGGGATCCCCAGCACTTCACTCTTGGTCTTCAATACAATGTCCTCCTGAATGCCTCTTTCGTAGAGAATATCCTCAGGAGTAACTCCCCGCGCACGGGCATCCGATTTGATAGAAGCAACATCTTCAAGCGAGACTGCCCCTTTCGCCACGAGAAGATCAAGTAAACTATTTCGTGCCATACGTATAGCGACATATGACAGGCAACATGTGACATAGCATTTTTTCTTCCTTATCTCTTGTCACTTGTTACTTGCCCCTAGAAAGGAGTAAAGGGATTATCACGCCCGGCTCGCACACTGGACGTGGCAGATGCGGGAATGCGTTCTACCGCGCGAAGCGCCTGAAACAGCGCATCGTCAAAAATCGAAAGATTTGGGGAAAGCTCATGAATTTTTTGATAGGATTCAAGTTTCTCGCGAACTTCGGCGGCAAACAGAGTATCCACCGGCTCATCGCTCCGGCTGATGAACCAAAAGTACCCTCCCCCGAGAGCGACAATCACCACTGCAATTGTAATCAATACTTTCATAATGTTGCCGAGACAACGAGCGACTAGCCACCGGCCACTCGTATTATTCCTAGTCGCTCGTGGCCAGATTCTAGCGGCTATTGATAATAGGCCTTTATCTGCATGCTTACGTTATAAATTTGACCCTCGGAACTGGTGAAGTTTATCGTACTTGCATCAAGAATCCTCTGGTTTAACTCCAAATCCGTCAAAAAGCGCCTGAACGAACTATACGTCCCCAAGACCTGCAGCGTTACCGGAAGGGTGTACACCCCCTGCTTCAAATTGACCTGGACGGCAGCTCCGGGCTTCGCCTTGACGTCGGTCTGACCGAAGTTTATTGAACGCAGAACCATGCCGTTTTTCGCCGCAATCGCCTCAAGATCGGTGAGCAAGGCGGCAAGGGCCGGCCCGGTGGTGACCATGGCATTCGCCTTTTCAAGGAGGGATGCCCGAACCGAGTTATACGTGTCAGCCAATTCGTCACGTTTGGCAGCCAGGGCTTTCAACTGATCAATAGCTTCCTCGGCAGCTGCAGCATCCGCGCGAACTGCCTGCAGCTCCTCCCACCGAGAGAGAAAGAAAAAATAGATAATCGCCGCTCCACCGACAATCAAAAGCAAGGAAAATGTAGTTTTCGACATATCATTGGTATTTTGTAAGCGAGGGCGAAACAATCACCGTCATTTTGAAATTCAAAATGCCCTTTTCATTAATCGAGAGACCGCCGAAATCAACAGTTTCCACTTCGTCCAGCGCCTCCAGAATCCGCACCTGTTCCGCAAGCGTCCCGTAGCTCGCAGCCTGACCTGTCAGCTCAAGGCGCCGCTGGTCGGCCGAATAGGTAAAGATGAGGAAACGTACCTGGGGTAGTGTGTTTTTTTCAAGAAAATAAAAGATGTTGGATGAAACCACATGGCTTTCAAGCACCTCCCGAATGCTCCGCAGCTTCTGATCCAGCGCCAGTATCTGGTCGAGCAGTTTTGGCTCCAGGTCAACCTCAAGCTTTTTGACCTCCTCTTTGAGAACTTCAGCATTCGAACTTGCCATGCGACCATACACAAAGGCACCCAGAGAAGCGAGCACGGCGCCAATCATAACAACGAGCCCCACGGTAAAGAGAAAGTCGGCGACAAACCCGCCCACCTGAACCTTATGCTCTTCCTTTTGCAAAAGCCCGTCAGCCATAAGCACGAGAATCAAGAATTATGAATTAAGGATAAAAAATTCGTTCATTCTGTTTTGTTTTCCTTGATTCTTGATTCGTAACTCTTAATTCTGCGTTTAGCGGGGGGTGATCTCGTGAAGCGCAAGGCCCACTGCCACGGAAAACGTTGGGCCTAAATCCTTTAAAATCGGCTGCATAAATGGAGGATAGGTAACGCGGCGGAACGGATTACCGTGAAGTGTTTCTATGCCAAAACGCTTTGCGGTGTAATCAACGAGGCCCTTCAGGCGCGACCCGCCGCCGGTCAGGTTAATTCTCTCGATTTTCCTTTCCGTGCTTCGGTTGTAGGCATTCACGATACGCTCAATCTCAGAAAAAAGAATTTCGATAAGCGGAGTCATGACTGAGGATACTTCCCTGTCCTCCGGCCTATCGGAAATACCCACTTCATGCTTAAACGTATCCGCGCGCAGAAGGGTGATACCAAGACCTCGCGCGAGCGCGTTGGTAAGCTCATTCGAGCCCCGCTCAATGTTGTGTGACAGCATTACTACTCCCCTGTCGACAATCGCGACCGTTGTTGACTGCGAGCCGATGTTGACAAGTGCTGTTACCGCCTTGTCCTGCCCAATGAGCGAGCGCACGAGGCTGAATGTCTCTATCTCAAGGCTCTTCAGCCTGATCTCGGCAGACTGGAAAACACGCTCGAATTTCGAAACAACCTCGCGGGGTACCGCAACGAGCAATACTCTCGTCTTGCTCGCATGAGCCCCTTCATCACCGTCATCAATAATCTGCCAGTCGAGTGCCACCTCCGATATGGGTATGGGAATGTATTTGCGAGCCTCAAACGGTATGGCTTGTGTTACTTCTCCCCGGTCACGCGAAGGCACCTGAACGAGTGTAACGAAGGAAGAAATCGCAGGCACTGCGGCTACTGCCTCCCGCGCGGTCACATTGGACTCTCGGAGAACATCCTTTATCATTTCAACGATCTGACTGTCTAAAAAACGTAAAAAGCCGCCCCCTATCTCGCCTTCGCTCGATTTCAGATAAGGGCCTGTTTTTAACTCTCCATACGTTTCAAGGAGCGCATGTTCCCTGTCTTTTTTCAATTGTACAACCTTGACTGAGGAGACGCCAACGTCAATACCCACAACGCTTTTGGAAGGAATAATCTCAGGAAGTCCGAGGCCCTTCACGCCAAATTTTTTGAGGAATTCCAACACAGAAATAAGACAAACTAGCTGAATGTAGTATAACAGGCCTTGTTCTCGGTTCACAGCCGGCAGTTCACAGCATTCTTGATTCTTAATCCCCGATTCTTGATGCTAAAGATATGCTAAGGACTGTAGTTGAATTCTGCCTCGATTTTCTTTTCCCCAAGCTCTGTATCGCGTGTTCGCGAGAAGGTTCGATGCTCTGTACCACATGCGCGTCCGCCATCCCGACGGTCACCGCCGTCTGTTTTGTCTGCGAACGCCGGTCGCCGGAAGGAGAAGTATGCCTGCAATGTAAAGGCAGGACTCGCCTCCGTCGTTTTGTAGCACCCCTCCCCTACCACGAAGAAGCGGTGCGAGAGCTGATACATACCTTCAAGTACCGCGGAGTGCGGGAAATATCAGATGTCCTTGCCCGCTTTATCGTTACCTATATAAATGAAACGCGCATTACCTTGCCTGAAAGAGCGCTCCTTGTGCCAATTCCGCTCCATCGGAAACGGCTGCGGGAACGGGGGTTCAATCAAGCCGAAGTTATTGCGAAGTCATTGGCGAAAGCCCTCTCAATCCCACTAGAGAACAATATACTCATGCGAGCAAAGTATGCCCCACCGCAAACTACAATGAAGACACGAAAGGAGCGAGAAGAAAACGCAAAAAATTTATATGCCGTTGCCGCCCCTATCCCCGACGGAGCGACTATTATCCTTGTTGATGACGTCTCAACCACCGGCGCCACGCTGGAAGAGGCTGCTCGTGTTTTAAAGGAAGCCAGAGCGAAGCAAGTCTGGGCGTTTACTGCTGCGCGGTAATGATTGAATATTCGTCACAAAATGCTATTTTTATGAGGATTTGGAGGAGTGTCCGAGTGGGCTTAAAGCGAATGACTTCGCTTTAAGCCGCCGCAATATATCTTTGTAGCAAGCGGTGGGTTGTCCGAGTGGCTTAAGGAAGCGGTTTGTTCCCTGTTTGTCTGAAATTTTGAGCGCAGGTGATAAAATTTCAGCAACAAACAGCAATCCCGTTGAAGTGGCGGAGGCGTGGCCGAGTGGCTTAAGGCAGTGGATTGCTAATCCACGGGCGTGTAAAAAGCGCCGCACAGGTTCGAATCCTGTCGCCTCCGCCATCTTTGCGGGACTAAACCGCGGGCGTGTAAAAAGCGCCAAAGAGGTGGTGCTAAGTATGGAGGGGTCGGATAACGGCTATTCCACCGGTCTTGAAAACCGGCGTCCGTAAGGACTTGTGGGTTCGAATCCCACCCCCGCCGCCATATGACTGCGAAAGTAATTCATCACATTAGAGAATTCCACAAAGGAACGGTAA
>CAZOFN010000041.1:5071-5870 GCA_964579195.1 uncultured Candidatus Saccharibacteria bacterium
TTTGCAGGATTTATAATCCTCCTCGAATTCGGCCACTTATACAATCACCTCACGGGTATTAAAGAGTACGACATGCGTCTAAAAGTCTTGTTTTGGCGCGTTGTCACTTTTGCGATACTCGTGAGTACTTTCTTCTTTATAACTCAATACGTATGAACGAATTTCAAAAAAGGATTAAAAAGTTCTCCGATGAACGGGACTGGAACAAGTTTTACAATCCAAAGGACTTGCTCCTCGGCATCGTGGAGGAGGTCGGAGAAATCAGAAACTTGGTGAAGTGGGAACAGGACCCTGAGAAAATAAAGAAGGTACTTGAGGATAATAGGGAGGAACTTGAGGATAACATCGGCGACTTGTATTGGTTTCTTGCGATTCTTGCCAACACAAACGACGTTGATTTGGACAAGGCCATTGATACCGTTATCACGAAAAATGAGAAGCGCTTTCCCATCGAGGATGTAAAGTCGCGCCACACAAACCGATATCTCGGCGGCAAAGACAAGCAATACAGCGATTAATCGTGGACTTCCTCGACTTCACGTATCGGAAAGAACCGGTGAGTGCCAAAGATCTTAAACTAGAATATTTCCAATGCTACGCAAATCTTCTGCTCGAACTTTGAAACGCTGCCCCTGGGTCAACCAAAACCCGAAAATGATAAAATATCACGATACCGAATGGGGCGTGCCGCTTCATGACGATCGGAAGCTTTTCGAATTTTTGATTCTCGAGGGGGCACAGGCAGGGCTTTCGTGGGAGACAGTGTTGAACAAACGCGAAGCCTATCAAAAAGCATTCG
>CAZOFN010000041.1:5880-7171 GCA_964579195.1 uncultured Candidatus Saccharibacteria bacterium
CAGGTTCAATCCTCAGAAAGTTGCCAAGTTTGGAAAGAACGATATCCAGCGGCTTTTAAAAGATGCCGGCATCATCCGCAATCGGGCGAAAATCATCTCTGCGATCAATAATGCAAAGTGCTTTCTCAAAGTACAAAAAGAATTCGGCTCGTTCAATACTTACCTCTGGCAATTTATGAACGGAAGGCCAGTCCAGCATGCCATCAAGACTCTACGAGACTATCCTTCACGTGATGCTATTTCTGATGCGATCACGAAAGACATGAAGCAGCGAGGCTTCTCATTTGTCGGGACTACAATCATGTACGCCCATATGCAGACCACCGGTATGGTGAATGATCACGCCGCCGGCTGTTTTCGTCATAAAGAAATAACCAACTTGCATTAAACAAATACGCTATTCAACATTAAAATATGCTATAGCATATTTTAATGTTGATATTAGTCTAAATTAATTGACCACTCACTTATTTTTTCTTAAGATTACCTAATGTTTTCGGGCGTATAGCTCAGTGGTAGAGCGCGTCTTTGACATAGACGAGGTCCCAAGTTCGATCCTTGGTACGCCCACATGACCCGCGAAGAGGAGATTAAAGAGCTACAGGCAAAAATTGCGGAACTGACTCCGGGGGAGAAAGACCTGCTGCTTGCACATCTCGGCGTTTCCGTTGACCGCCTTTTCGATATTCTCAAAGATCTCATTTCAAAAAATGAACTCTCCATCAAAAAAGAAGGTAGGCAGGAGATAGAGCATATCATCTCACTCGGCCCGAAGTGGCTAAATTACACGGGGAAGTTCAAAAAGCGAAAGTAGTCTGACCCGTGCATTTCGAGCGCGGTCATGCTACACAAAGAAGACAGATGTTCAGCGAAGGGAGGTGAAAATCAATGGGCCAATGGCATATGAGCGATGCGGTAAATACGGCGTTCCAGCGGCTTCTGGACGAATTGACCTCATGGGAACGCAACACTGGCCGCCAATCCCTGCTCGTCCTGATTCCAGCGCTCCCTGACGAGCGCGTCGTGCTCTCCGACAGCGGGAAGCCATGGAAGCCGCTCTCGGAAACCGAGAGTGAGGAAGTCGGCAACTGGGAGGCGGCTGATCGCATCATTCTCGCGTTTCAAGAACGAGCGCGAAACCGGCGCTGAAGCAGCGCGCGGCGGCTTTTCACTACAAGCCGCCGCGCGCTATCGTTTTTATATGCCTGCCTAAATTTTTGACTGGGAATGTTGTGATTTTATTCGCAAAAAAAAATCAAAAACTTTAGCAGGTATGCAAGAGCCGGAAATC
>CAZOFN010000042.1:0-2736 GCA_964579195.1 uncultured Candidatus Saccharibacteria bacterium
AACCGTCAGAGCACTTGTTCAGCAAGCGAGAACGGAGCGCTCGCAAAACACTCTGAGAAACAACATTTTCCGACGGAATCAAATCAAGCGTCTCTTCCTGACGCTTCTCTTCTTCTGTAACAAGATCACCTAACTCGCGGTCATTCATCACTTTCATCGCCATAGATTGCTCTCGAGTACGCTGTCTAATTCCGCCTTGGTCAGGAATCCTTTCCGCAAAATGAGCGGATTCTTTTTGTCAGTAAGGTCCAGCAGCGTGGACGGTTCAACGCTTCCCAAATCTCCAGCGTCAATGACAAGTTCTGGTTTCACATCTTTTGTTTCGAGATACTTGATAAACGCATCCAATGTTGATGATGGCGCTGCATCTTCAGACCGATTAGCGGAAGTTGCAATGAGCGGAGCGTCAATCTGCTTCAACAACTCGGAGGGAAAATGGGCTTTTGGTATTCGAAGCGCTATCGTGCCATTGGGAGCAGCGACGACATCCGGGACATTGTCTCTTTTATGAAGTATCACGCTCACGGGCCCGGGCCACAATTCTTCCAAGATACGTTCGGTCCAAAGGTCAATATAGGCATACTTACGCGCATCCGCATGGCTCTTTACGAGCAATATAAGTCCCCTGCCTTCCGGACGCTGCTTGATTTTCAGGATCTTCTCGGTAACATGCGGGTCCAACGCATTCCCGCCGATGCCGTAAACAGTGTCAGTGGGATAAACAAGCACCCCGCCAGCTTTCACCGTCTGCACAGCCTCAAAGAGAACTCCATGTATTGTGCTTTCATTGAGAGGTAAGATTTTCATAAGGAGAAGAAGCAAGAATTAAGAAGTAAGAATCAAGGCCAAATACAAACTTGCTTAATTCTTAATTCATGATTCTTAATTCTAGAAGACGAAGTTAATCAGGCGATTAGGAACAAAGATAACCTTCTTGGGGTTCCCCACAAAGTGTTTCGCAAGAGATTCCTCGGCTCGAACGGCTTTTTCTGCGGCTTCTCGTGTCGCCCCGCGAGAAAGCGCCAAGCGCCCTCTAACTTTTCCATTTACTTGAACTACCAACTCGAACGTATCTTCTTCGAGTGCTGCTGGGTCAAACGTAGGCCACGCTGACACATGAATTGATCCCTTTCCCCCAAGCGTCACCCATAATTCTTCCGTGATGTACGGCGCAAACGGAGCAAGGAGCTGCAAAAACGCCCTCCTATCAGATGGCAAAACAGCGCCTGGGGTTGACTCGAATTCATTGAGAAGCACCATCAAGGCCGAAATCGCCGTGTTGTAGCGCAATGCCTCAATATCTTCTGTCACCTTCTTGATTGTTTTATGCGTAATGCGCCGTGAGGCTGAAGATTTTTTAGACTTTAGACTTTGGCCTTTAGGCTTCTCAAAGAACTTCCACACCCGATTTAAAAACCGCGTCATCCCCGCGATGCCGGAATCACGGAAATCGCCTCCCTGTTCAAAGGGCGCCAAAAATGCAAGATACATGCGGATAGCGTCAATGCCGTAGGCTCTAATGTATTCATCGGGATTCACGACATTTCCTTTCGATTTAGACATTTTAGCTCCGTCTTTCGTGATAAGCCCGTGAGCGCGAAATGTAGTGAATGGCTCTTCAAAATTTAAGAGACCCCAATCGTGAAATACCATGGTTAGAAATCGCGAATACAAAAGATGGAGAACCGAGTGCTCTGCACCGCCGATATACATATACACCGGCAGCCATCGCCGTGTAATCTCCTGATTCCACGGAATCTCTAATTTCAAATTTCTAATTTCTAATTTTGAGTTTTTAGCATTGAGCGAAGGATAGCGCAAAAAGTACCACGCCGAATCAAGAAAAGCGTCCGACACATCCGTTTCCCGCCGGGCCTTTCTGTTGCATTTTGGGCACTTGGCCTCATAAAACGATCTTACTGACGCAAGCGGTGACTCTCCTTTTCCCTTCGGGCGAAAGTCTTTTACATAAGGTAACTTTACGGGAAGGTCTTTCTCCGGGACAGCGTACCACCCCGGCATATCCTCTTGTTCACCGCTCCCCGCCGCTTCGCATGCTTCACAGTGAATCATGGTGATTGGTGGTCCCCAATAGCGCTGGCGCGAAATCAGCCAGTCGCGAAGATGGTATTGCGCGTCCCGCCTGCCGCCCACAGCCTTCGTAATTTCCCACTTGGCGGCCTCCGACTCCATGCCGTCAAATGTGTCGGAGTTGGTCAGCAAACCTGATCCGATATATACGGGTGATTGCAGAAGCTGAAGCGCCTGCAGGTGGGATGTAGCAGTCAAGAAACTCTTTAGCTCATCAATGGTAAGCCAGCGAAATTCATGCTTTGCAGCTTCTTCCTCGGATACCAAACCCCGATCGCCATTTTTAAGCTCGACGTAAAAAGTTGGAGCATGTCCAAAGCGATTTAGTTTCTTTGGCGCATGGTAGTACTTGGAATGGATCACGCCAAGATCCCGAACTATAATGGGATTTTTGTAACCTGTCTCCTCACGAATTTCCTTCAAAACAGTTTGCTCGGCTGTCATTCCCTCATCAATGCCGCCCGTAAGAAATGTTCCCCAGCCAGCATCGGGCCACCGCAACCCCAAATACTGGTTCTTAGACCAGTGCTTGATAATAGCAATAATGCCGTGACTATCTTGCACTGCTTCGCTTTCGCGGAATGCAGCCGAGCCGGCTGTTTGTACCAATACTGGCTCAATCACTTGACGAATTGGCAATTTAAA
>CAZOFN010000042.1:2746-7135 GCA_964579195.1 uncultured Candidatus Saccharibacteria bacterium
CAAATGCAAAGTCACGCTCGTCATGTGCAGGAACAGCCATGATGGCACCGGTGCCATAACCAGCGAGCACGTAGTCGGCAATCCAGACAGGAATTGCTTCCTGATTTGCCGGATTGATGGCTTTAATGCCTTTTAACTCAACCCCTGTTTTTTCCTTCCCTCCCGCAATGCGATCTACTTCTGCTTTCTTGGCAGATCTCTTAATGTAGCTCTCAACTTCCTTCCAATTCTTGATTTGAGGCTTTAACGTTCGCACCAATTCATGCTCAGGCGCCAGCACCATGTATGTTGCACCAAACAATGTATCCGGTCTTGTAGTGAAAACCTTAATTCCTAATTCTTCATTCTTAATTCTAAACTCGAGCTCCGCGCCTTCTGACTTCCCGATCCAGTTCCGTTGCGCAATTTTAACTTTTTCAGACCAATCAAGTTTTCCGATATTTTGTAAGAGACGCTCGGCGTAATCGGTAATCTTAAAAAACCATTGCTCAAGATCTTTTTTTATGACTTCGGCGCTGCAACGCTCGCATTCGCCGACAATTACCTGTTCATCGGCAAGTACCGTTTTGCAGGAAGGACACCAGTTGACCTTTGCCTTTTTGCGATATGCGAGTCCTTTTTTGTAGTAAGCGGGGTCGTATGTTTCAAGTCGCTCGTTCCAAGCAAACCCGTTTCCCATCATCGAAAGCTGGCGGTAAAAATTTTTTTGCGAGTGTTTCGCGTGTTTTACGGGATGTTTGCCGATTTTCAAAGCGTAGTTTTCCGAATGAATGCCGAAGCCATCGAGGCCAATCGGCTCGAAAACGTCGCGCCCCCGCATACGCTTAAACCGGCCGTAAATATCCACTCCGCTGAAAGTCCGCACCGCCCCGATGTGCAGCCCCTCAGCCGAAGGGTATGGAAACATCATGAGATTGTAGAGAGGATACTTGGCGCGCCTCAAATCGGGCTCATAGGTTCGATTTCTTACCCAGTATTTCTGCCACTTCGGCTCGATTTTTGCTGGATTGTAGCGCATACCCGCCTAAATTTTTGTTATTTCCTCTATGTCACCGCACTCCTTACCGCCCCACCTGACAAAATTAGGTAGGCCTCCTCACTATACAGAGGGCTCCTTCCGTGTTCAAGGAAGCGGACACGGCTATATTTCGCAATAGTTACCTATGGGTTCCGTCTACTGAGGGTAAGGAACGCGGGGATGGCTCCGCTAATCCAACGAAAGGAGGTTTAACAAAAGCTCAGGACGCCGGTAATCGGTACCGGACAGCAACGAACACAGCAGTACACCAAAGGGGCAGATGAAATACGAGAACGTCGCGAGCATCGCGCTTCTTGCCCGACAAGCAGTATGGGCCGCCGCCGAGGCGATAGACCCCAACCCGGAACGACGGGTGAAAGTCCTCTCCCTTTACGAGGCGGGAGAGGTTGTCGGGAGAACGTGTCCTCGATGCGGACGCGATGTGATCATGCCGGACCACGGGGCCGACCTGAGACACACCCTTCCGCCCACGAGGCTCGATCTCCAGTACGGTTCGTCCTTCGGAGCGAGCTGCGGAGCGTGCGGCATCCACTATGTAGCGGTGCCGCCAGGAGGCCCCCAAGCCTTCAGAGGCACAACCGCCAAAGCTGTCACGAGCGTCAACTGAGGCTCATCACCTCCTCCCCCGGCCGCGGGTCGCACACACCGTGTGCGACCCGCGGCGTTCGATTTTTTAGAACTCAAACAGTGTTTTGGCATTAGCCGTAGTGCACTCTGCAACTTCCTCCACCGACACTTCCTTCCACTCAGCAATCTTTGCCGCAGTCGCCAGGATATATGAAGGTTCATTCCGTTTCCCCCGATATGGCACGGGAGCAACATAGGGTGCATCCGTCTCCAAGACTATTTTCTCAAGCGGAATTGCATGAACTATATCGTAGTACATTTTCGCAAATGTAATCACACCGCCAAATCCAAGATAAAACCCACGCCCCATAAGTGCTTTTGCATGCTCCAATGTACCACTGAAGAAGTGAACGACCCCTGATGGGCGGGAATCAGGAATCATGAAGCATGAATCAAGAATGCGAATCAAATCATCGAATGCTTCACGGCAATGGATAACAAGCGGTTTTTCTAACTCCCCCGCGAGCTCAACCTGAGCTCTAAAAATATCTTTTTGTTTTTCCTTAATTCTTAATTCATCATTCTTAATTCTGTAGTAATCGAGGCCACACTCGCCAATCCCAATTACCTTTTTGTGGCGGGCAAGATTTCGTAATACCTCAATATCGAAAACTTCTTTCTCCTTTTCCTTCTTCTCCCACTCGTCGTGATGAGCGGGCTCAATGTGTCCCGGATGAAATCCAACCGTGGCATACACACTTTCTCTGTACTGCTCCGCTAACGCAATAGCTGCGCGCGAGGTTGACGCTACCGTCCCGATATTGATCATCCAAATCCCGGCATCAAATGCGCGCGAAATGACTGCATCGCGGTCCTCATCGTAGACGGGAAATTGGACATGTGTATGTGAGTCGAAAAGTCTTGGCGTCATGATATAATTTAGGAAACTCAAAATAGAACCTGTTCTTCCCAAGGAGGTGAACGATGGCTCGCAGCCGACGCTCCGGGACTCGGTACCCCCGCTTCAAAGTCATGGGGCCAATTACCGGGCTTGCTCATTTTGTGTGTCCTCCCGCGCGCGGATACCAGAATACAAAAGCCACGATTCACAGTAACGACACGCTCTTCGAACCCGGCAATCATGTGTGCGTCCTGTGCAATGGGCTTCTTCGGAAGCCTCCGCGAAGAGGAAGCTCCTAGTCGAGGCGAGGGAACAATACTCCCTCGCCTCGACGAACTACCAAGACCTTCCCCCATTCCTCTGATGTGTTTTGAAGACCAAGAGTTGCGAAGATCTTTTCTGCGGTTTCCGGCATAAAAGGATTGATAAGCCAAGCAATTCTATACAACATCGCGACTGCATTCTGTAGAACTTTCGTCTTTTCTTCGCCATAAAGCCCCCATGGCTTTTTTTCGCTTAAGTAGCTATCTGCGAAACGTATGAGATTCTGCAATTTCCCAATAGCACCGTAAAAATCAAAGTTATCCATTTCTGCCTTATAGCCACTCTCAAAAGCCTCTACGGGTATATTTTCCCGTCCATCAAAATTGAGCGTCATCCCATCTACCCCACCAGCGAGAGTTGTAATACGTGCCGTCAGATTGCCGATGCCATTGGCCAAATCGGCGTTGTACTTTTCCGTGAGACGCTCAAAATCGACATCTGCATCGGAGCCATTGGGGAGCGTGGCAAGCAACAAATAGCGTGATGCCTCCGCACCGAACTTCCCAATAATTTCCTCGGGCCCAATGACGTTTCCAAGTGTTTTTGACATCTTCTGACCCTGCACCGTGAGGTATCCGTGTACGAAAACCGCCCTGGGTAGAGGAAGTCCCGCAGAAAGTAAAAAGGCTGGCCAATAGACTGCGTGAAATCTGATAATCCCCTTTCCAATGATATGAAGGTCTGCTGGCCACCACTTGATATACCTCGCCTCATCCCACCCGAATCCTACACCAGACTGGTAGATATTCAGGGCATCAAACCAGACATACATTCGTTGAGAGTCGTCCCCCGGCACGGGAACTCCCCAGTTCTTTGCCCGCTCGTTTGAGCGTGAGATGCTGATATCCCGAAGCGGCTCTGCGAGGAATCCGAGCACCTCATTTTTTCGAGACTCGGGGGTCACACGGATTGTGTCAGATGAAATCAATCCGTAGAGCTTATCCTGATATTTTGAAAGCCGGAAGAAGTAATTTTCCTCCGATACAACCTCCAGCGCTCTCCCGGGATGCTCGAAACACTCTCCGCTTTCATTCAGCTCGTCACGCGTGTAGAATGCTTCGCATCCTACGCAGTACAATCCTTCGTAGCTTTTTTTATATATATCACCGGCATCTTTACAGAGCCCCCAGAGCTTCTGACTGGAGTGATGGTGCTTTTCATCGCCCCCTCGCTGGAATACGTCAACAGCAACACCCAACTGTTTGGCGAGTTGCACAAAGAGTTTTGTATTCGCGTCAATGAATGTCCAAACATCCATCCCCGCTTTCTCGGCTGCGTGGACATTCTTTAATGCATTTTCGTCGCTTCCCGAGAGAAGTAGCGCTTCCTCTCCGCGCGAGCGATGATAGCGAACCACGGCATCCGCGAAGACAAACTCAAAAGCATGCCCCAAATGAGGCTTTGCGTTCACATAGGGAATGGCGGTAGTTACAAAATATGATTTAGGCATGCCGGGTAGTAGAACCTCGAAAAGTGAATAGGCTCATCGTCGATTGGGTAGCCCCACGAGAACTCACTTCAAAACCCTCGTTCGCCGCGAAGCGCAGCCGTTTCGAGC
>CAZOFN010000043.1:0-2523 GCA_964579195.1 uncultured Candidatus Saccharibacteria bacterium
AACACAGGCGCCCTGTCAGGCGGGCACTTTCGTGCCAGTTGTCACCTACAAGCTACATCCTAAATTTTGAGATACCGCCGTATGGCGAGAATCGAGGAAAGCACACCGAGCGCCACCCCCACGAAAAGCAATATGAAAAAAAACTCGAAGAAATTCGAAAGGAAGTAGGAAAAGAGATCAGTACCTTCCACGAGAAGTAATAATTTCGGCGACACAAGCCACGTAAGAGGAATAAAGATGACCGTGGTAATCGCGGCGGCGAGCGCGCCGTCCATCATGCCCTCAAGGAGAAACGGGCCCCGGATGTACCAAGCGGTCGCACCGACAAGGCGCATAATTTGAATCTCTTCCCGCGCGGTATAAATGGCAAGCCGAACCGTATTGAATGCAACAAGAACGGCAATGAACGCAAGAACGGCAGCGAGCGTAGCGCCGCCGGTACGGGCAGCCGCCATGATACGTGACAGCCGCTCAATAACTTTCTGATTTTCGTGATAGTTGATTTTATCAATTGACTTTTCTTGCCTCGATTCAATAGCCGAGACGATTTCACGGAATTTTGACGGATCGGTGGCAGTGATATTTAATGAGGCTTCCAGCGGATTTTGCGCGAGTTCTTTCAGTGATTCGGAAATCAATGGATTATCCTTGTGTTTTTCCTTGAAGCGCTCCAAGGCTTCCGCCTGTGAGATATACGCAATGGAACTGACAAAGGGGATTGTCTCAAAGTCGGCCTTCGATTTTAGAATAAGTTCCTCAGGCGTATCGGGAAGAAAATACACAGAGACATCAATTTTCTCCTGCAGCGAGTCAAGAACCGTATTCATCAATACCGAAGAAAGTAAAAGTCCGCCAATCACAAAGAGGGTCAGCACCATGACCAGCACCGTTGCCGTCGATAAAAGCCCATTTCGCCAGAAACTCAAAAGGGCTGTCTTTCCTATGCGTGTTAATGCCTCTTTCATGTTTTGACCTTATTTACTGAATTAAATTAAAGTCCAAAAACAAAAAGTTAAAATTACTTGGTATTTGATATTTGCATTAAAGCCTATACTTACCCCGCTCTTCATCCCGCACAATTTCGCCTTTTTCGAGCGCTATCACTCTGCGATCCAGCGAGTCAATAATCTCTTTGTCGTGTGTCGCAAGCAAGACCATCGTTCCCAGTTCATTGATTTTTACGAGAAGCCGGATGATTTCCCACGTGTTGACCGGATCCAAATTTCCCGTTGGCTCATCAGCAAGAATCACCTCCGGGCGATTGACAAGAGCTCTTGCAATCGCGATGCGCTGCGATTCACCGCCGGAAAGCTCGTGGGGAAACTGGTGTGCTCGGTCACTGAGCCCTACCAGCTCCAAAACCTGCGGTACATCATATTCGATTTCCTCCCGCGTTTTTCCCGCGGCCTCCATGGCAAATGCCACGTTCTCAAATGCCGTTCGCGTGGAAAGAAGTCGATAATCCTGAAAAATTCTGCCGATCCGGCGGCGGAGATAGGGAAGTTCGCGCTGATTCATCCGATTTACCTCATCCTGGTCGTAAAAAATACGGCCGTCGCTCGGCTTTTCCTCGGCGATAAGCAACTTGAACAAGGTGGTTTTTCCCGAACCTGACGGCCCCACAATAGAGACAAATTCCTTCGGCTTTACTTCGAGCGTTACTCCCTTTAACGCAACCGAGGTCGGCGAGTAAACCTTTGATACATTCTCAAAAAAAATCATATCCGCGATACTAGTAGAGGAATTTCAAGCAAACACCAAGAATATCAATCCGGATTTTCAAGTATGTGGCGGGCGAGGTACCTATCGGCATAACTTATGTCAAGCTCGCTGCCGGACCATGGCATTATACCAAAGATTTCTACCCCAGCCTAACACTCGCTTCAATCAATTCTTCAATATCGCCATCGAGGACGCTTTCTACATTCGATGTTTCGTATTCCGTCCGATGGTCCTTCACCATTTGATAGGGGTGCAAGACATACGATCGGATTTGGGAACCCCACTCGACCCTAACCTCTTCGCCGCGCATCCCCTGCCGTTCGCGCTCCTGTTCATCGAGTTTGATCTGAAAGAGCTTTGCGCGAAGATGCCGCATGGCAAGTTCTCTGTTCCGCTCCTGTGCACGCTCGCTTTGTGCCGAGACTTGAACGTGCGTCGGGAGATGCGTGATGCGCACTCCCGTCTCGCGCTTGTTGACATTCTGCCCTCCGGGACCAGATGAACGGAAAAAATCGACTTTCAAATCATCCGGTTTAATCTCAACTTCCTCCGGCGGCACAAACTCCGGCACTACATCTACCAGCGCGAACGATGTATGGCGGAGCGACTGCGAGGAGAACGGCGAAATTCGCACCAAGCGATGCACGCCGCGCTCGTGCTTCAGAAAACCATAGGCAAATTCGCCGTCAATCTTTAACGTGACATTTTTTATTCCCCACCCGGACGGCTCATGATACTCGCCGAAGTGCTCATGAATTCGGAGAATCTTCCAGTCTCTCTTCTCCGCGTATCGCTCGTACA
>CAZOFN010000043.1:2533-3868 GCA_964579195.1 uncultured Candidatus Saccharibacteria bacterium
AGCATTGCCGCCCAGTCCTCAGCATCTTTGCCGCCAGCACCCGAATAAATAGAAAGAAGCGCGGGACCTCGGTCGTACTTGCCTGAAAAAAGATATGCGATCTCAATCTCGCGCAAATCCTTTTCCAGTTTCTTTAAGCGGCCCTCAAACTCGCCAAGAAAACCTTCCTCGGCATTTTCGCCCGAAAGGGGGCCAAGTTCTTCGAGCGTATGAGCTTCGCCCGTAATCGCCTCCCAGCGCTCGATTTCTTTTTTCTTTCGAGCAACTTCTGACCCTATCTCTTTTGCTCGATTTGGATTATTTTGCCAGATGAAAGGGTCTGTAGTCAGTTCAGCCTCCAACTTCAAGACATCTTTATAAAGCTCGCGTACATCAAAGCCGGTCCGCGAGAACGCGGATTTGAGCTTTCACCTTTTCAAGTCGTTCGATGGTTTCCATGTTTTAGAGGCGCCTTTTGTATTTAAATGGGGGGACCTCAACTTTACCCTTTTTGCTAAGATCGGGGGTAAGCAGACGAAAGTACCGCTGCTTCTTTGCCCAAGATTTTGAGCCAGAGGCGAGATTCGAACTCGCGACCTCCACTTTACGAAAGTGTTGCTCTACCAGCTGAGCTACTCTGGCTCAAAATCTTGGCTACCAAAGAGCAATTTCCTACTTACGTAAAGCGTAATACGGGACTTTATCATTGAATTGCTCCAACGCTAGATAACACCTTTCTATTGATTTGAAAAGTTTTACATCCAGTTGAGTATAACTTCTGTTATTGCTTTTACAAGTCTACCATATACACGCGGTCGCGTGTATATGGTAGACTTTAAGTGATGCCGAAATTAGGAGTGAACCAACAAAAAGTTTTATTGATACTGCTCGCGGGGATAGCGCTTGCTGTTACCTATTCTCCACGACGACACCACCGAATCTTCAGGCAACTCAGCAAAGAATGGAAAGATATTGATCGGCGGGCACTACACCAAGCAATTCGATCCCTTTATGAGTCTAAACTGGTAAAAGAAATCCAGCATAGTGATGGCTCAGTAACTATAGAACTGAACAAAAAAGGCAAACATGAAGCGTTGCGATTTGACTTGCAAGCGATGCATATTGAAGCACCGAAACACTGGGATCATAAATGGCGTGTTGTTCTTTTCGATGTCCCCGAAAAGGAGAAAAACTTACGTGACACTTTGCGGCGCCACCTGAAACAATTGGGTTTCTATGAACTTCAGAAAAGTGTTTTTGTATTCCCGTATCCCTGCATTAAAGAGCTGGATTTCCTCATCGAGTTTTATCGTGCAAGAAAGTATGTACGTTACTTAGAAGCTGACCTGGCTGATA
>CAZOFN010000043.1:3878-7066 GCA_964579195.1 uncultured Candidatus Saccharibacteria bacterium
GAAAACATTTTTCACTAAAAAGTTAGATCAAGAGATCAGAAAAAGAGTATCATATATACTCGCGACCGCGAGTATATATGATACTCTTTATAAGGAGAATCACTTTTTCTTGAGCGCCGTCTCAGTGTATGTGTTTGTTGGACTCCAGAGGAGCCAGCCGGAAGCGTCCGCTTTTTCAGCAGCATCAATCTCAGCACGCACCGCCTTCGCGTCGTAATAAATGCCGCGTGAGCTGTCCGCACTCAAGTCAAAATCCTGCAACCACGGACGGAGTTTAGCATGAGACTTTGCATCTACTACTGGCGTCGTTGATGATGTTTCTCCAGAGTTTGTTGCATAGGTCGAAGTCGCCGCGCTTCCTGAAAGCACATCCTCTGCGCGAAGCAGCGAACGGTAAATCACCTCATATGGTTGGGCGGAAACGGTCGCTATAGAAACCTTGGCGCGATACGGCAGCGAAACGGCGGCCAGTCCCCGCACGGAGTCGGCGGGGACATAGAACCCGCTGTAGAAGTGCGATGGATAGAGCATCAGCGAAACATAGTCGAAGTAACTGCCGATATCGACCAGTCGCTGTCCGATACCGAGGTCGTTCGACTCAATGGCAATTTGCCCAAACAAATCCACGGAAAGAATCAAGTCGGGCCGGTACGACTTCATCTCGCGATGCAGAAACGTAAAAAAGTCCTTCAACGCCTCGTATTTTTTCATCTGGTCCGGCTGGTACGCAGGGTACACGATAGCTTTCGTATCGCCATCAGAGGGAAAGCGGATATAGTCATACTGCAGTTCGTCAAAACCGAGGTCTACAACCTCTTTTGAAAATTTCATGAGATACTCGCGCGCGCCGGGACTCATGGGGTCGAGCCACGCGTTCCCTTTGTTGTCGCGCCATACTCTGCCATCAGCGCGCAAAAGGTACCATTCAGGATGGTCTTTCACTACTGAATTGTCACGAAATGAGGCAATGCGCGCGATCGTCCAGACATTTTTTGCTTTCAGTTCTTCCAGAAACGGCTTTAAGTTCAGTGTAATTTCGGAACCCGCCGTTTCCTTTACATCAATGACAACGGCATTGATTTCGGTGGTGTCCGCAATGGAAAGAATCTTTTCCCGCAGTGCGGTGGCCGGCCGCCCCTGGTCGTTTGCCACTGCCGCGGTCACATAGAGACCCTTGACGTTTTCTGAACGCTCCTTCGCGAGCTTTACGCGCTCCTCAAGGGAAAGAGTCCTCGCAGGCCTTTCGGGAGCAGTATCAGCCTCACCGAGTATTACGCGGTTGCCTGGCCGCACAATCTCAAATAGCAAGTAACCCACAATGACGACAGCCGCCGCAATCGAGAGAATTTTGAGTCCTCGAAACATCGAAACCATTGTAGCCATTCGTCTGTTAAAAGCAAAAGCTGCTCATATGAGCAGCTTTTGCTTTTATTCACGCGAGTGGCGGGGATGGTCGTAGGTGTCTTTAGGCTAAGCCTCGCTTATTGAAGCCTCCAGGGCTTGGCATACCAAGTCACGCATTTCGTTGTGTTCTTAGGTCAGCAACTACATCTTTTAGGGAAACAAGCGCCCAAACCCCATTGAGTATTAAGAAAGGAATACTAAAAAGCAGATAAGCGTACAGCATTAGCAAAAATGACCCGAGAAAATTTCCGAGATCATACCATAGACTCTTATTGCTGACTTTTTGCGCCTGGTTCAGTATAAAGAGAACCAAGATTACAGCAGCCCCTAAAATACCTGTCGCAAGAGTCATGGTGCGGTCAGCGAGAATCGAACTCGCGCCACCTGCTTGGGAAGCAGAAGTTCTACCACTAAACTATGACCGCGAACATCATTTATATCATACTGTACAGTATGATATAAACTAGCGGATTCCCTTTTGTTTCGCAATTTCGTTGAGTTTCTTTCTTGTCCCTGGACCGACAAAGCCGACTGTATCGAGGTCGTATTTCGCTTGGAATTTCTTGATGGCAGCCTCGGTCGCGGGACCGAAGTAGCCGGACACAAGCCCATTTGGATACACATCAGGATCACTCGCCAGAATCTTTTGCAGAAGCGTCACCTGGCTGCCCCGTGAACCGACACGGAGACTTGCCGTAACAGCTGCGGCAGTTTCGGATGCGCTCGGCGAAGGCGTTACTGGCGGCGGGGTGTTTGCCGGTGATGCGTTACCGGAAACTACCTCATTCAATTTTGCAATCGTTTGCGGCCCTACAAGCCCGATGGCAGAAATCCCATGCTTTGCCTGAAAGCGCCTGACTGCCTCCCGCGTCACCGAAAGGAAGTTACCCGTCGCCTCGCCGTCAAAAATGCCATCTTTCTTCAAAAGTTCCTGCAACAGTTTTACCTCTTCTGAATTTCTCGTACCGTAGGCAATAGACTTCGAAAGGATTCTTCCGAGCTTGGGAGAAAGAGCCACTGGAGACGCATTCGGAGAAGCAGGCGGCACGGGAGTTACTGCCGGTGTCACCGGTGACGTTGTTGGTGATGCTGCCGGCAGCATGCTGTCCCCGCCACCCGTTACCACGATACGCAGTGTACGACTTCGGGTTCCATCAAACTCGGTCGAGGTGATTGCGGGTATCAACTCAAGCTCGGCGTCCTCGGCGTTTCTTGCCGGATTTTGCAGTGTCATATCAAACTTGCCGGCGGCTTCGAGAATGTCGGTAAAGAGCGTGCTGCCGCAGCCAAACACTGCCGCCCCGGTTTTCGAAGTAGTCGCCGTGATGGAAATCGTGCACTTCAATTTGAAGTTTGCGCCAACCCCGCTTTCAACCCGCCAGGCCACCAATATCTTTTCACCGGACTTTGCCGTTTGGGGATCGATGCGGTAGTCGGTAACCACGGGAGACCTGTTGATTGAAGCGGGCCGAACGGTGACCTCTACCGTTTTCGCATGCGTGCCGTCAAAGCCGCCTGTGTTCAGGATCTTCGGCATCAGCCGGAAGCGCACATTCACCGGTTCAAGCGACACGCTCGTCAGGGTAAAAGTTGCAGACCCGCTCCCGGCGACATCATAAACGAATATCAAATAGTCACAGGGAATCTTGGGACGGTCATCTCCTACGACTTTCGCGGTGATATTCTCCGAACAGCTCATCGTCAAGTTCATCTTTTCAAGAGCAACCGCGTTCCAGGAAAGCGTCACATTGGAACCGGAAATTATGGAGATGGGTGACGCAGAG
>CAZOFN010000044.1:0-4343 GCA_964579195.1 uncultured Candidatus Saccharibacteria bacterium
GAGGGAAAACGACATCGCTGAGGCGGGCAGAGCGTCCCTAATCTCGCTCTCCCTAAAGCCGGGTGGCACAATCACACGATTTCTCATGGGTCCTGACCCCGTAACAGAAACAGTGGCGCTTTCCGTCCTATACACTGACAAAGATTGCTCGGCTTTACGCGCGAGACTGGTTGATTTTTTACGAAAATTGTGTATTATCGGGGTAGTTCTGAGAGTGACGCAAAAAGTGTTCTTATTTTTGCACCTCGAAAGAGCTCCTTACTATGCAAATGCCCCCGTTTAATAATTTCACCAACAAAGCCCAGGAAGTGCTGAAGAAATCTCACGACCTGGCGCTGGAGCGCTCGCACCGGGAAGTGGACGTGCTGCATGTTCTGACATCGCTGGTTCTCCAGGAGGAGGGAATTGTCGAGACTATACTTGAAAAGCTGGATGTAGACGTATCGCAACTCGCTGACAAGCTCCTCGAGCTTCTTGACTCAATGCCGCGAGGGGCAGCTATGTCCGTCATTGGTCAGGTATATCTGACACCAGATTTGGTGCGCGTCATGGAACAGGCGCATCGCGAGGCCGGCCAGTTGAAGGACGAGTTCATCTCGACCGAGCACCTGATGCTTGCCATTGCCGAGGTTCCCACGAAAAGCCGCGACATTCTCCTGAATGCGGGCATTACGAAAGATGATCTTTTAAAGACGCTTGCTGAACTCCGCGGGAACGCCCGGGTAACCGATGCCGAGCCCGAAACAAAGTACCAGGTCATTGAAAAATACGCCCGGAACCTGACGCGGCTTGCCAAGGCCGACAAGCTTGACCCGGTAATCGGGCGGGATGAGGAAATCCGCCGCGTTATGCAGGTGCTTTCTCGGAGAACAAAAAATAACCCGGTTCTCATTGGAGAGGCGGGTGTCGGGAAAACGGCGATCGTTGAAGGACTTGCGCCATAAATTGTATCGGGTGAGGTGCCCGAGTCATTGAAGGACCGCGAACTGATTTCACTCGATTTGGGCTCTCTGGTTGCGGGAACAAAATATCGCGGTGAGTTCGAGGACAGACTGAAAGCAATCCTTCGTGAATTGGAGCGCTCGAGCGGCAAGTATGTAATTTTCATTGATGAGCTGCACACGATCGTGGGCGCGGGAGCTGCTGAGGGCGCCATTGACGCTTCCAACATGTTAAAGCCACCATTGGCGCGCGGGGAGCTGCATGCCATTGGCGCGACGACCCTGAAGGAGTACCAGAAATATATCGAAAAAGATACTGCCCTCGCCCGCCGCTTCCAGCCGGTATATGTGGATGAGCCGACGACCGAGGAAACAATTGCGATTTTGAAGGGGCTCAAGTACCGCTATGAGGTGCATCACGGCATCAAAATTACCGATGGGGCGCTGGCAGCGGCCGCAAACCTTTCATCGCGCTACATTACTGACCGGTTCCTTCCCGACAAGGCGGTTGACCTGATTGACGAGGCGGCATCTTCGCTCCGTCTCGAAATTGACTCGACACCGAGGCGGCTCGAGGAGCTGAAGCATGAAATCATGCGCCGGGAAATCGAGCGCGAAAGTCTGAAGAATGCCAAAGACCGGATTTCACGCGAGAAGGTAAAGACCCTGTCGCAGGATCTTGCGCTGCTCCACGAAGAGTACGACAAGATCGAAGAGAGCTGGAAGGCGGAAAAAACGGCCATTGCGGAGATTCGCACGCTGAAAAAGGATCTTGATGCGCTCCGTCAGGAGTCCCAGCAGGCGGAGCGCGAGGGAGACTTTGGACGTGTGGCTGAAATTCGCTACGGCAAGATTCCCGAGACGGAGAAAAAGTTGAGGCTTTCAGAGACGAAGTTGCGACGGCTGCAGTCTGCCCGCGAGGTGCTGCGGGAGGAGGTTACCGAGGAGGAGGTGGCGGATATTGTGGCGCGCTGGACGGGCATTCCGGTGACGAAGATCCTCGAGACGGAGGCGGAGAAGCTTATCAAGATGGAGGATGTCATGAAGGCGCGCGTCATCGGACAGGACGAGGCAGTTGAAAAAATTGCCAATGCCGTGCGGCGCTCGCGAGCCGGCATCTCCGACGAAGACCGGCCAATGGGCTCCTTTATCTTCCTCGGGCCAACGGGCGTCGGGAAGACGGAGCTGGCAAAAGCCCTCGCCCAGTTCATGTTCAGTGATGAGAAATCGCTGATTCGCTTTGACATGTCGGAGTACATGGAAAAGCATACCGCCTCCAAATTCATCGGTTCGCCTCCGGGCTATGTGGGATATGAAGAGGGCGGGCAGCTAACGGAACTTGTGAAGCACCGGCCGTATTCGGTGATCCTTTTTGATGAGATCGAAAAGGCTCATCACGATGTCTTTAACGTACTCTTACAGATTCTCGACAACGGCCGCCTGACCGACTCGAAAGGCAGAACGGTCAACTTCCGAAACACCATTATCATCATGACTTCGAACGTGGGGAGCGAATTCGTTCACGAGTATTCGCGGCTCGGGTTCCTTTCTGGACATGAAGATACGCGCGAAGAGGAGGAGCGCGACGTGAAAGACAAGATCCGAAAGGCGCTTGAGCGGAACTTCCGGCCTGAGTTTTTGAACCGCGTGGACGAAATAATCTTTTTCAAGAGTCTCTCTCGTGATGTCATGCGAAGGATTGCCGACCTGCAGCTCATTCGCGTCTCCGAGCGCATGACGCGAAAAGAAATCACCCTGGAATTCACTGATGCGCTCCGCGACTTCATTGCGGAGAAAGGGTATGATGCCCGGTACGGCGCGCGGCCGCTGAAGCGCTTTATTGAAACGCACATCCTAAATTCGCTTGCGAGCGAGGTGGTCTCCGGGAAAGTGGAGGCGGGGGATATGGTGCTTGTGGATACCAAGGATGACGAGGTTACGTTTACTAAAAAGAGCGCCATGTCACCGGCCATGCGGAAGCGAAATTTGACAAAAGTGGGTAAGTAGCACTCGCTTCTCTACTTTCTCTTTGGGCTTGTTTGAGGTAACAAAAAAGCGCGACATGTCGCGCTTTTTTGTTTTACCGATTTTGGTTTTCTGTTACCATCGCTGTGACGGCACATGTTCCTCACACGGAAAGGAGTCCTGTCATGCTGGCCTTCGTTTTGAGCTCGCACCCGCTGACAATGGTCATTGCGGACTACTTCATGATGGCCTGGTTCCTCGCCGCCATTTACTGGGTGGTCTTCCCGACCGACCCGGCGAGGCCCGCTCGAAGCACTTCTCTTCTGGCCATACTTCCCGCTGAAGATGTTCTTCGCGGGGCCCGTGACGTTCTGGCTCTCCATCATCATCTGGGGGGTGGCTGTTGCCGACATCTCCTTCCTCATTCCTGGGTGGCTCCACTGGGGAGCTCGTCTCTTGGGGTGCATCGCGGGGACGGTCATTGTGGGACTCCTGGGTAATTTGGTGGATCGGTACGGCGACAGGCTTGGTCGCGCCTTCAGCTGGCGGCGCGTCGTGTCACGTTCTGACCCTGGAAGGTGGTGAATAGCCTCCTTCTGAGAGAGGGCTAAAGTAACGCGCTCCGGCAACGTGGCGGCCCCGAGTCGGGGCCGCCACTCTTCATTTTTTCGTTTTGCTTCCCCTTTGCTTACACGATAAAAATTTGTAGTAAAGCTTTCACGATCGTTAATAATTTACTTATTCAGATAATCGAGTAGTCAGGATGCGGTATGCCGCATGCCGTGACATAACGGTAATTCAGAGATAAGGATGGGTCCTCAGGGGAATTCCGGCGGTGCTGCGTCAGGGGACGAGGCCGGCGGGGTCGGTGGCAGTGGTGTTTGATGAGTCAATGTCGTTTCCGCCGCCGTCAATAAAGGTGCCAGAGGCTTGCAGGGCAGTTGTGTTGTTTCTGAAGACAGTGTTTGAGAGCGTCAGCGAGCCTCCCGAGGAGATGCCGTATACGTTGTCGCTTACCATTCCGGAACTAAATTCAGCGATGTTTGCATTGCCGCTCATCACTTGAAGCCCCAGATGTCCATGCTCGAATGTGGTGTTTGAAAACGTGGCGCCAGTCCCGCCATCAAGTTTTATCGCGCCTTGTGTTCCGTTATCCGGCGTCCCGCCAAACCTGAACACCGCGTACTCGACTGTCGAGGTTCCTGCTCCCCCGGAGAGCGCAATTCTCGAGCCACTGGTCCGGGTGGGACATGCAATATTGTTTGGGTCTGAAGCACAAAGTGCTGCATTGTTTCCATTTCCGTCGGTATCACCGCCGTATGCATCGTCAGCCAGTGCGGTAAGCACCACAGGGGCGGCAGCGGTACCCTGAATACTCACTGTACCAGCGGTGAGGGTTGCTCCTTTCAGAGTTGTGCCAGTATTCATAGTTACCGC
>CAZOFN010000044.1:4418-6739 GCA_964579195.1 uncultured Candidatus Saccharibacteria bacterium
AACGTACCGGCATACGGGAGATTGCCAGAGAGCGAAATTGACTGTGTCACAGTTCCTTCCATAATAATCCCATTGTGCGGCGAGTTGCCGCTTGCTGTATTTCCAGAAAGAACAGTGCCGATGCTATTTCCCGTGAGGCGGATAGCACCTTCGGTATTGCCGGTAAATGCGTTGCTGGACACGGTCGCCGTGCCCGCGTCGCTTGAGAGGCGGAGGCCGGTGGCGTTGTTACGGATCGTATTTCCGGAAATTTGCGGTGACGCGCCCCCACCATAAATTCCGGTCGGCTGCACACCGCCTGCCGGCGTTGTCGTACCGGCTTGGATTATATTGCTGCTGATAATCGCGTTGGAGTTTGAAAGAAAGATGCCGGCGGTATTGAAAAACTCAAATGTCGAGTTTGAAATGGTGGCCGCATTGCCGTTCAAGAGAAACATTGTTTGCGACTCAACGCCTGAACCGTACGGCTGGCCACCGTAACGCACGCGAACATTATTGAATACCGACCCAGGTGAATTAATTGTCAGGCGTTTCCATGAGCTAGGGACGGGGCTTGTGCTCGAGTTATCTCCATTTAGGTCTCCGCCATACTCGTCATCCTCATACGCAGTAATTACGATCGGACTCTCAGCAGTACCATTCGCGTCTACTATCCCATTTACAATGAGCTGGTCGAGGATTTTTATAACTACACCCGGCTCTACAGTCAGTGTGGTGCCGGTTGCAACGGTAGTTTCTGCAGTAATCAAGTATGGGCGCGCCCCGCTTCGTAGTGATCGTGAGGCGGAAAGCGGGCTGGTGTTTGGCTGCGTGAAACGGTAATTTAAGCTATTCCGGGTGACACTGTCGGCATTCGTTCCGTTTTTTACGAATCCGGTATTGGAACCCCAGTTGGTTGTATCGCTTGATACGGTATCTGGATCGTAGCGTTCCATGGTGGCGTAACTTGTGCTGTTGCCTCCGCACCAGGCAGAAGAGCAGAGCGACGCGCTGTCGATTGTAGTACTTGCGTATGAGAGCGTGAGCACTTCGCCACCGTTGGAAAGTCCCTGCCCGGAGCCGCTGCCAAATGCCGCGATAAGATCGGCAGTGACACTTGTAGTCGTGTCATTGGTTCGTTCAATAAGATAGTAGCTGCTTGAAGCAATTGTGCCGGAGAGACTAAGATACGGTTTCAGGTCCGTTTCTGAGTAGAGGATCCAGTTGGAAAGTGAAATGGGAAGCGATGTGCGGTTGTAAAGTTCAATCCATTCGTCCTCGCTCTGCGTTGCTGAGGTGCCGGCCCAGGCAACTTCATTAATCACAACGGGACGCGTGAAAACACTGACCGTTTCCGTGTCCATAGTCCGGTTGCCGAGTACATCAATGGCAGTAGTGCGGAACGTATAGATTGTACCGTCAACCCCAGTGAAGGTGGTTGAAGTGGCATTGGCATCCGGTGCGGTAAAACCGGGGCACGCAGTGCCGCCCGTCTCGCATTCGACAGAATAGCTTGCAAGGTCGGTGGCTTGTGATGACCAGGTGAGGCTTATGGAGGTATTCGTCAAAAGGCAGCCGCTCGCCGCAACCGTAGTGGAACAGCCGCTTGTTACAAGGGTGACGTCGGGTGCTGCACTGTCAACAAAAAGAGTGTGCTCCGTCGCCTGGCTTTGGTTGTTGCTTGCGTCAGTCGCAAAGAATTGGAGTGTCGTGGTGCCCTGTCCAAGCGTGAGAGTAAGCGACCAGTCGCCGGAACTGTCTGCTGTTGCTGTTGCAGTAAAGCCGGTTGCAGAAATGACGGCGCTGGCCTCTGCAGTTCCGGTAAATGTAAGTGATGTAGTGCTTGCCGACGTTCCAGAGGCGGGTGAGGTAATAGTTGGAGCATTCGGTGAAGTGATGTCGGACGTTACCGTGGTTGATTGGGCAGTTGATCCTGTTCCACTCGTTGAAGGCGTTTGCGTTTGCGCCGGTCCGCCGCCTCCGCCAATGAATCTGCCGAGCGGCGGAGGGTCCTCCGGGTTTCGTACGGGAATGCGCGGCAGAGTAGATGTGGCTTGCGGCTTCTCTGGAACTACCGGTGGCGCCGCTCGGGGTTCAGGCGGGGGAGAGTCGGAGACGATAGGTTTCACCGGCTCATCGCGGACAATGGGTTTTGGCAGAGACGGAGGCGGCGGTTCGTCTTTAGGCTCAACACCTTCGAGATCCTCCTTGGTTACGGTTATGCCGTAAAGCGCCGAGGCAAAGACAAAGATCGCGTCCTTGCTTCTGTCCACTTTTTTCGCCAGCCACGATCGATTCTTTTCATATAAAATCTTCGACTTTCGTTCTTTCTCCACTTCATC
>CAZOFN010000045.1:0-6278 GCA_964579195.1 uncultured Candidatus Saccharibacteria bacterium
ATTAGAAAAGGGACCGCGGCCCGATTCTGCGGCAAAAGTCATTACCGTTTGCCAAAGCCGACGCGCGCATCAGTCTGTCGCAGAAACTCTTTCGGCTCGGCTCAGAGCTTTTAGTAGAGGCAGTACCGGGCTGGCTAGCGAAGGCAATCCAACCAACCCCCCAAAATGATTCAGAGGCAACCTATACGAAGCTCCTTTCGCGGGAAAGCGGCAGGCTCTTCTGGGACAACTCTGCAAAAGTTCTTGAGCGGCAGGTACGGGCGTATCTCGGGTGGCCAGGGACATACGCTATTTGGGAGCGCGGCGGGCAACCGTTGCGACTAAAAATCACTGATGCTCGTGCCACACCAGAACGGCATCCGACAGCCCAATACGGTACGACATGGAAGTCAGCAAAAACTCCGCTTGCCGTGCAAACGCTGGATGGCAGCCTGAAAATTTTGAGGCTGCAACTTGAAGGAGGAAAATCGCTGAAAGCAGAGGAGTTTACCCGCGGTTATCCGGATATTATTGGAACAATACTGCTATAATTAAATGACAGTTTAAAATCCAAAGCCTAAATGCCAAACCAAAGTCTCAATATCAAAATACCTTTGAACGTTGGGTCTTTGAGTTTTGGTCTGAAGTTGGGATTTCGTCATTGGGATTTTCGAGAATATGGATAAAATACTTCTCATCATTGGAATATTGGTCGCTATCGCGATTTTGATTACCGGGGGCTTTGGCCTGTTTCGCGCAACGCTCCAGGGCGTTCCAAACGGCGGGTTTTCATTTTTCTCATCGGGGCCGCTCGCGAGCGGCCCGAATGGCGGCGCCACCGAACCTGACACCTTCGGCGTTACCCCCGGTGAAGGAGCAGCAGGCGGCGAGCCGAAAGAAGAAGGCAACGCCAGCATGAGTGCAAAAAGCAGCATGCAAATTACGAGCGTCAACCGCCCGGGCAACAGCGTAGAGAGTCCAAAGAATGAGTATATCGTCCTTCGCCATACCGGACAAAAAGGAGCAAAGGCGGTGCTTATCGGCGGATGGAGCATTAACAACTCTCAGGGTAAACGGTATGTCATTGGGGCAGCGGAGCGCATCCCCCTTCTTGATACTGCCGCCGGTGTTGCCATACAACCGGGAGAGGAGGTCTACGTTCATACGGGGGCAAGCCCCATTGGGCGAAGTTTCCAAGAAAACATATGTACCGGGTACTTGAATCGAACGTATTCATTCACCCCATCGCTCCAGGAAGCATGTCCGCGTGTTGATTTCAGCAGCCTCCTTCAATTTAAAGATGCATGCATTCAGTTCCTTGAGCGAAACACGGGATCGTGCCGTGTCCCCCGCATTACCCAAGAAGATGCCATTGCCATCGGTAATGAGTGCGTCCAGTACATCTCCGACAATCTCAACTACAGCGGCTGCGTGAAGAACTATCGCAATGCTTCGGATTTTTATCGAGGTCGCTGGCACTTCTACCTCGACCGGCCGGAGAAACTATGGCGCGAAGTACATGACCGCATCACACTCCAGGATGAAACGGGTGCCGTAGTCAGCGTCTACCAATATTAAATCGGCAGTTTACGCCTGAAATCTCAAGTGGGTTCCTTGCGGTTTGCGAATATCAAGAAAGGGACCAAGAAGGGGCAAACCGAGCGAGCCTTTCGTGATTTTTGGGATCGGGCGAGGACCCGCTCCGAGAAAATCGCGAAAGGTGAGTGACTTCCTACTGGCAGGATTTTTCGAACTTCACGAGAAACTCAAAATTCGGGTGTTCGTGGTCGTGGAATCGAAGCTCAGTAAAGCCGGAAAAACGTGGATCAAAGAAGAGCGTCCCGCCCGGCTCTGTCATCGGATAATCCTGACCTGGGTCCTTTGCGGCATGGGGCGAGAGGCCGACCTTCAACGGTCGGCTGCTTTGATTTCTTACCCGAACCGCGCAGCCCAATCCCCTTTCAATTGCAATCGAGACTTCTGCCGGGAAAAACCCGTCTTCAGTGTATGTGATGAGACCTTCAGCAGGAAACGCGTCCAGGCCACGGGTATTTTCAAGTGGCTTATCCGAAAGCCGGCTCGTGATAAGTCGAAAACCCGCAAACGATGCAACGGCTAAAACTACAACGAAGATAACAATGATGACAAAAAGTTTTTTCGCGGGAAAATTCATATGAATTATCTGACCTCAGTTCCCGCAGGAACCTCCCGTTCCGGTACAAGAATCACCGGACCGTCGGCGTTTGCTGCGAGCATCATTCCTTGGCTCTCATACCCCATCAGCACTCTTGGCTCAAGATTGGCAACCACCACAATCGAACGCCCAAGAAGCTTGATTGGCGTATAGTATTTTGCGATACCGGCAAGAACTTGCCGCTCTTCACTTCCGATATCAACACGAAGCCGCACGAGTTTCTCTGAGCCTTCAACTGCTTCAGCAGCCAGTATCCTACCAATCCGCAAATCCAGCTTCTTAAAATCTTCAATCGAAAGCGCCATCCGGCTTAGTATGGAAAATTTTAGCAAAAAAGAAAAGTATACCTCTGCTTCTCACACAGATGAGTCTGTCTAGGCAGTTCTTTTTAAACGTCATCACTTCTAAACTCATCAGCGGGGATACCATGATAGCTTTGTCATCAAAGTTGCAAGCCTCAATTACGTTAGGAGTAGTGTGGTGCATCGCACTTCTCCTTCCTCTCCTTAGCGGCGCCCAAGTAATTCCGGAATACCGGCCACTCCCAAGTGGCTATACAGGCTCGGTCGAGGAGGCAATACGGGACATCGGAGGCAAGATTGCTAATCTCTTCGGGACAGTAATACTGGCGGTCTCAGTTATTATGATTCTGCTTGCGGCGTTTAACTTTCTGACCGCAGGCGGTGATGCTGAAAAGGTGGTTGGGGCAAGAAACACGCTAATTTACGCCCTCGTTGGGGTCGCCATTGCAACCCTCGCTTTTGTCCTGCCGGGACTTGTTACTAACCTCATCTCCGGATAAATCACGGCAGAAATAACTTCTCTTTCCTCGCTCGCCTCGGTATAGTTACCCTATGAAAACGTTACTGCTTGCCGCCGTGCTTGCCGCGGGTATCTACATAGGGTTTACGCGACTTCCAGAAGACATGAAAAGCAAGACCTCGAGCTACCTCGGGGCGGTGAATCTTTCGCGGTTTTACCCGGAAAGCCTTCTGCCACCACTGAAGGCTAAGGTTGAGCCGCTTCGTGAGGCAATTACGCCTGAAAACCCGGCAAAAAATCGGGAGAAAATCATCCAGGCGCTTGCAGGAAACCTGGAAACTATTGCAGAGCATCCCGCTCCAACAACACCAGATGAAAAAGAGGCTGTAAGAGAAGCATTGAATGAATCAAAGAAGTTAATTGAAGAACTAAAGACAGAAAACCAAAAGAGCGGCATCGTTTCGAACACGATTGAGCGCCTCGCCAACGCCGTGCTCCCCGCCTCTTATACATCCACGCCCCCTGCTAACTCCACAGGAAAAGCTGTCTGTCCGTAAGCCGTATTTTATAAGCAAAATAGCTTTAATACTAAAACACGCTATAGCAGACTTTGGTAAACCACCACACCCTTTAGGGTGTGGTGGTAAAATCCCCATATGCCACTCTTAACAAATCAAATCTATACTCTGGACTCTTACCCTGAATACCGTTCTTCACTCCAGGGGTGGGCGCTGTTTGAGTAGCCGCGAACTTCCCAGAAACCGGGTTCATCGTGGTCAAGAAATTCAATCCGTGTCAGAAACTTCGCACTCTTCCAGCCGTAAAGATGCGGGATAATCATGCGGATGGGGCCGCCGTGCTCCGGTGGGATTTCTTTGCTTTCAAGTTCAGTCGCCACAATCACATTCTCTTTCAGCAACTCCGAAAAAGGGACATTGGTCGTGTATTTGTCAAAAGAATGAAAGACGACAAATTGTGCAGCCGGTTCAGGTTTCGCGAGTTCGATAATTTTCGAGAAGGGAATTCCTTTCCAATGAAGGTCATAGCGGGACCATCGTGTCACACAGTGAAAGTCGGCAGTAATGGTTTCCTTTGCAAGCGCCTTAATCTTCTCAAGGTCCAACGCAAACGGATTTTCTACCCTGCCGAATACCTCCAGCGTCCATTTGGGGTAGCGTTCGCGAGAAGGGCGGACTCCCAAATCCAAAATAGGAAACGCCTGTGTCTTGACCTGCCCCGGTGGTAGGCGGTTCTCCCCACCCGCATGCGAAATGGCCGTATGCGCTTTTACCTGCTGCTTCTTTGCCTTGATATACGCCTCGTTGTATTCTCGTGACTCATCTGCCATATCTGTCTAACTCTACATCAAGATTTTTTATCGACAAATTAATACAATCAAGCGCTATAGCGTTTTATTGACAACAGATCTGCAAAACAGCACTAACTTCCCCAATAGAATGCAAAATACCAGAGCACCCAAAAAAGAACACTGAGTGCCAATAACCCAACAGTCAGCGACCAAAATCTTTGCCGCATCACTCGCTCCGGTGTTGAACCTTATAAATCCGGCCGCCTTTGTCATCAGTAATGTAAATCAGGCCATTGGACTCGACAAGGATATCCACCGGGCGTCCATTCACCTCATCCCTTTCGTCAAGCCATCCGGTAATGAAATCCTCGGCCTCGTAGGCGCCACCGCCCTCCGGTCTTCCCTCGGCATCCAATCGAAATCGAACTATTTTGTAGCCTGTGGGCTCGCTTCGATTCCACGAACCGTGATAGGCAACCAAAAGGTCGTGATGATACTCGGCCGGCCAGCCTTCCTCCGGAATAAATGCAAGCCCCAAAGGTGCCGAGTGGGCCTGGAGGTCAATCGCCGACTGCACTTCCAGAGGTTCCATGCACGGATTCCGAATGTAGGTGTTTTTGTCAAAGGCGGAGTCGTGGATATTTTTACCGTAGCAAATCGGCCAGCCGTAGTTTTTTCCCTTTTCGATGATATTCACCTCGTCAGGCGGAAGGTTATCGCCCAGATTATCTCTCCCCATTTCGGTTGCCCACAGTGCTCCTGTCTTCGGATGGAAAGCCATAAATACGGCATTTCGCAGTCCCCGTGCAAATTCAGAAAGCTCTCCCGACTCAATGTCAAGTTCAAGAATCTTTGCCCTCCGATTGTCGCTCTCATGGCAAACATCGCAGGATGACCCAACAGAAACAAAGAGTTTTCCATCTGGGCTAAACGAAAGTGAACGAGTTGTGTGCCGCCCGCCCGCGGGCAAGTCGGCAATTTTCTCAACGGGACCGTCGGAGTAGAGCCCCACGCGAGAAATCTTGTCCTCCTCGGCAATATAGAAGGCAAGCGGATGAATCGGATCGAGTGCAATTCCATGGGGCTTTTGCATATTGCGAAAAACAGGCTGAACTCTTTTTACTGCTTCATCTTGCGAGAGTTCAACGGTGGAAATCATCCCCTCGGATGTCTGGCTCACCCATAAATTGCCGAATGAATCGCGAACTAACGCGCGAGCACCAGGAACATCACTGGTTAGAATCGAAATCGAAAAGTCCCCCGGCAGTGTGAGACCAAACTCAGTAGTAGTGGCGTTGGGAACAGGCATTGCCGCATTATTGGCATCAGGGGCAGATTGATTCCAATCCCTGCCCGACCAGTACCAAGCACCGCCTATAATCGCAAGCAGTACGACAACGCCGAGTGATATTTGAAGTCCTCGATGCATACTTTAGCGAAAATATGCCCAAATCGTTCCAATCCCTAAAGGGTATTCCATGTAGTGCATGATATACTCCTGAATTAATTTGGGGAATGCGGAGACCAGAAGCAGCAAAACTGCGTGCCGCGACGGGAGAAGAGCATTCTCCCACGGAAACAATTTTCTCATGCATTGCACCAGGAGGTAGAAGTTCTCGAAAATATTGGGTGCAAAAAAGAGAAGAAGGCGAAGACCGGTTGCTTCAAACAAGAGAGTCCCGGCAAAACGCAGAAAGAAAAGCCCCAAACCGATATTTCGCAAAAAATTCTCGCGCCAGCGAGCCACCACAAGCGCCTCAAACGTCAAATAATACAGGTCAAAGTACTTATCAATCAGCTGATAATCTTCCGGATGGAGAAAGCCCCAACCAAAATTTCTGAATATGACTGAATCGGCTGCGTCAGCAGCAATAGAAAGCAAGGCCCCTGCAAATGGCCAGCGAAATATGGAGAGCGGAACAATCAGGCGGAGAATAAGAACACCATATGCCGCCATGCCGTTACCTCAACCAAAAGCCGCCGTACGGCGGCTTTTGGTTGAGTTCATTATTATTATTTACTGTCGCGTTGCTC
>CAZOFN010000046.1:0-6013 GCA_964579195.1 uncultured Candidatus Saccharibacteria bacterium
GTCACGAATGAAAATTCTCAATTAGTGTAATTCGTGCGAATTCGTGTATTGGTGGTGGGTAAAATTACTCAATTATTGCAATAATATCGTCCTCATGGGCTATCAAATATTCTTTGCCATCGACCTTCACTTCATTGGGACCGTATTTTGTGAACAGAACCACATCTCCTTTCTTCACACCGATAGGAATTCGCTCGCCATCGTCCATTTTGCCGGGGCCCACCGCAATCACCTTTCCTTTTTCAGGACGCTCCTTCGTCGCAGTCTCGGGAAGATACAAACCCGACTTTGTTTTTCCTTCTTTTGCATCGCCGAGCGGCTCAAGCAGCACCCGGTCACCTAATGGTTTTATATTCATACAACATGGACACTAATGTTCACGAATGTCACGAATGAAAATTCTCAATTAGTGTAATTCGTGCGAATTCGTGTATTGGTGGCGGATATTAGCAGTTAACTCCTTCGAGTGCTAATCTAGCGTACCGAACAGAGTGAAGTCAAGAGATGGAGTGGAGCGCCGCCCTCTTCAACCACTGACCAGTATAAGAGCCTTTAGCGGCAATAATATCCTCAAGAGAGCCCTCCGCTACCATCCTGCCGCCGCCGGCACCTCCTTCAGGCCCCAGGTCAATAATCCAATCGCTATTTTTGATCACATCCAGGTTATGTTCAATAACAAGCACGGTATTGCCTTTATCAACCAGCGCATGAAGGACCGTTAAAAGTTTCCGGATGTCCTCAAAGTGAAGGCCGGTAGTCGGCTCGTCCAAAATGTAGAGCGTTTTCCCGGTATCGCGGCGGGAAAGCTCGGCGGCGAGCTTAATGCGCTGCGCCTCGCCGCCGGAAAGCGTCGTTGCCGACTGGCCAAGCTTCACATACGAGAGGCCCACTTCTGAGAGCGTTCTTAGCTTTTGTTTGATTTGCGGAATAGCATCAAAAAATTTAATCGCTTCTTCAACCGTGAGATCCAGCACTTCTGCAATATTTTTGTTGCCGTAGTGGATTTCCAAAGCCTCACGGTTATACCGCTTGCCACGGCATTCCTCACACTCCACATAAACGTCGGGCAGAAAGTACATTTCGATCCTTTTCACGCCTTGCCCTTCGCACGCTTCGCACCGGCCGCCTTTGACGTTGAAGGAAAACCTTCCCGGCGAGTAACCCCGAGCCCTGGCTTCTGGGATTTTAGAAAAAATATCCCGAATGAGGCCGAAAACGCCCGTGTACGTAGCTGGGTTAGAGCGAGGCGTGCGTCCAATGGGCGATTGGTCAACAACCACCGCCTTATCAAGATTTTCAAGCCCGCCGACTGCATCGTGCGCGCCGGGAATCACATGCGCCTTATAAAGCTTAGCAAGCAGAACCTTCGCCAAGATGTCATTTACGAGCGTTGACTTTCCCGAACCGGATACCCCCGTCACGGCTATGAATTTGCCGAGAGGAATCCTTACATCAATACCTTTTAAGTTGTGCTCTCTCGCGCCTATGATCTCGATAAACTTTTTGACACTCGGGCGTTCACCGTGCCGGATGTAAACATCCTTCCGCCCCGAGAGGTAGTCAGCCGTCAAGGTCTTTGCCTTCATGAGAGAACTCCGGTCGCCCGCGAAAACAACTTCACCGCCATGTTTTCCCGCGCCCGGACCAAGATCAATGATCCAATCAGCGGCCTCCATTGTTTCTGCATCATGTTCAACAACAAGAACTGTATTCCCCAAATCGCGAAGTTCTTTCAGAGTCTGGATCAGCATATGATGGTCACGTGCATGCAGCCCGATAGAGGGCTCGTCCAAGACATAGATGACGCCAGTAAGACGCGAACCAATTTGCGTGGCCAGCCGAATCCGTTGCGCCTCGCCGCCAGCAAGGGTCGTTGACTCCCGCGAAAGCGTAAGGTAGTGAAGACCTACATTCATGAGGAACCGAAGGCGCTTCATGACTTCTCTTGCAAGCGGCGTGGCAATTTTTTTCTCAACCGCGGAAAGCTGGGGCAGAAAATCTTCAAAGAACTCAAGTGCTTCACTTGTGGTAAATTCAGAAATGTCAGCAATGCTCCTTTCGAGCACCGTGATTGCGAGCGCTTCGGGTTTCAGGCGTCTTCCTTGACAAATCGGGCACTTTGCCACAATCATATACTTTTCAATTTCCGCCCGAGTCCATTCGGAGTCGGTTTCTTTCCAGCGGCGCTTCAAATTCGGAATAACGCCTTCAAACCTGGACTTATCACCCTCTTCCCGTCCCTCCTCACCATAAAGAACCAAATTCACGATTCGCTCAGGCAAGTCCTTGACCGCTGTATTCAATGAAAATTTATGGCGCTCTGACAAATCTTCGAGCATCCACCAATACCATGATTGCCGTCCCACACGGTGAGAAGCGTGCGACCACGGAAGAATCGCACCCTCCGCAAGTGTCAGGCGGGTATTAGGAAACACAAGTTTGGGATCAACTTCAAGTGTTGAGCCAAGTCCCGTACAGACCCGACAGGCACCATACGGGCTGTTGAACGAAAATATTCGCGGCTCGATTTCAGGAAGATTAATACCGCAGTCTGGGCAAGCAAAATGTTCCGAAAATATCTGTTCCTCCGTCGCCTGTCGCTTGCCTGCCTCATCCGCGCTATGGCGAAGCGGGTCACTCGCTACTATTACCAGTCCCTTACCGATTTTCAGTGCTGTCTCTACCCCATCAGCAATGCGTGAGCGCTCAGCCTCCCTTCGGCTTTTCAGGCGGTCTACAACCACTTCGATAAAGTGCCTCTTTTGCTTATCGAGGGGTAAATCAAGTGCCTCCTCCAGTCGGTGCACAATACCGTCAATCCGCGCACGGACAAAACCAGCGCGCATAATCTCCTCCAAAATGCCGCGATGCTCCCCTTTCTTGCCCCGGATGAGCGGTGCCAGGATTTGAATCTCGTCGCCGGCACTCTTTTTTATGACATGATCAACAATTTGCGAGACGGTTTGTTTCCCGATTTGCTTTCCACATTGCGGGCAATGCGCTTTGCCGATGCGCGCAAAAATAATGCGAAGGTAATCATAAATTTCGGTGATGGTGCCAACGGTCGAACGCGGATTCCGAGGTACCGACTTCTGGTCAATGGCAATGGCCGGTGAAAGTCCCTCGATTGAATCAACATCGGGCTTGTCAGAAACTCCCAGAAACTGACGCGCATAGGCTGAGAGTGATTCAACATAGCGGCGTTCGGCTTCTGCATAAATTGTATCGAATGCGAGCGATGATTTGCCGGAGCCGGAGAGCCCGGTAATAACGACTAGCTTGTTTTTGGGAATGTCGAGTGTAATATCCTTTAAATTGTGAACCCGAGCACCCTGCACGCGGATAACGTCTTTTGGTGGAAAGTGTTTTTCAGTTTTCGAAGAGACAGCTTTTGGCATGGAAGGTTCTTAATTGTACTGCGACTGTCAAGCATATGCAATATCTTGATACGGTATGCCGAGAAATGCTGCGGCGGGTGGTTCAGCCACCCGCCCTACCCCAACTCCGGATTAAGTTCACGCCAGTGGGCCTTCAACCGCTCCCCGATTTCACCGACATTCATCACTCCCACTCGCTTGTTCCAGCCTCGACCGAACTTGACCGCACAATTTTAGACTGCAGGCTGGGATGCAATCGAGTGAGGAGGTCCAGTTGCTCCTCGGAGAGGATACCGTAGGCGGCGAGCCCCCCGAGAGTCTGGCAGAAGGAATCCACAGTTATGCGGCAAAATGACTTTTGGCATTCTGCTCCCTCCGTTGCCTTTAACGGCGGAATACAATACAATATTAAATAAATATTGTAAAGATATGCTGAAAAAGCCCAAGATAATTCCCACTCACCCCGGCATCTATATTTTTTGGCGCGGCAAAACGGCGCTTTATGTCGGCAAGGCTGCTAATTTGAGAAAGCGGGTGTCTTCGTATTTTAAGAAAAATGCAGCGTGGAAAGTTGCCGAACTTTGCCGCGAGTCTACGCGCATTGAATTTCGCAAGGCGGAATCGGGAATCGAGGCGCTCATCAAGGAGTCAGGGGCGATTAAAACATATCGCCCAAAATTTAACATTTTGATGCGCGACGACAAAGGCTATCTTTACGTTGCGCTTACCGACGACAAATTTCCACGTTTCTACTTCACTCATCAACCTCACAACTCTCTCCAACCTGCGACCGACAAGCTCCCACCTAAAGCAGTCGGTCCATTTGTTGAAGCCACCCTCATAAAGGAGGTGATGCGGCACCTCCGAACCATATTCCCCTTCTGTTCCTGCAAACGTCTACATCATGGCGTCTGCGTGAATGCCCAAATTGGCAGGTGCCCGAGGTATTGCTGCATCAAAGAAAGAATTGTGACAAAAGCAGACGAAGAGAGCTACACGAAAAATATCCAGTCTATTCTTTCACTCCTTTCCGGCAAGCGTAATGCGCTCATTGGTGAATTGAAAAAAGAAATCAAGAAAGCGTCCAAGGAGGAGCGATACGAGGAAGCCGCCAAACTCCGCAATCAAATTTATGGACTTGAGGCCCTAACACGCCGTCGTGGTATCGCGGTAGCGAAACGCGCAGAAACTCCTTATCACAAAATTGAACGCGTCCTGCAAGACATTCTCAGTACGCGTTCTCCGGTGAAGCGTATCGAAGGGTACGACATTGCCAACATTTCTGGCGATGCGGCTACCGGCTCAATGGTCGTGTTCTATGAGGGGCGACCTGACAAGTCCCAGTACCGGAAATTTAAAATAAAAACTATTCTGGGACCGAACGATGTCGGCTCCCACCGGGAAGTTGTCTCCCGGAGACTTTTGCATGATGAGTGGGAAAAACCGGATCTCATGCTCATTGACGGAGGGAAAGCTCAGCTGAACGCCGTGCGCGCCCTGTTGAATCGAAAGCCACTCAAGGAAGTTAGGGTGGCAGCCCTCTCCAAGCCTCCAAGAAAGTACTTCACACGCGCACCGGCCGGCGCCGGACACATGGAAGATATGCTCTATTTGCCAGCAAAACCCGCACCCATTCCTCTGAAGCGCCTGCCCTCTGTCGTCGCTCACTTTCTGCAAAGAGTCCGCGATGAGTCACACCGCTTTGCCCGCGTCTATCACCATATCCTACGGAGAAAATACCTCGCCCCACCTAAATCCTAATTACATCTAACTTATTATAGTAAGCTAGATGTAACATTCGCCAATTTACTAACCGGAAAAACCAGCTTACAGTTAATGGAACTAGCCATGCGTTATAAGTCTGAAAAACGTGAGAGAGGAAAAAGGCGAAAGAAGCAGCATGCGAGCGGCAAGGGTGTATTTCTTTTGGCACGGTTGATTACGAAGCAAAAAGGCAGAAAAGGTTGACCACAAATTGAGTTATCTGCTAGGGTTATACACCAGGTTCATGAATGTCATTGTACGGTTCGCAATCAAGGTTGGACTGAACGCCTTTGCGCTCTATGCCCTCGCGGCCTACTTGCCTGGGTTTACGCTGGCAACGGACGCAAAAGAGTTTTTCTTCGCCGCCCTGATCCTTGCCCTGGTACACTTAATTCTCAGGCCGATCCTTGCCTTTATTTCTTTTCCGTTCATTCTCATAACCTTCGGGCTCTTCAATATCATTATTAATGTGATTCTGCTTCTCATCGGCGACTTCCTCACTCCTGCCATTACCATCAGTGATACAAAAACCCTTCTTATTGCCTCCGTTGTCATCGGACTTGCCAACGCCCTTCTCTAAAAATAACAAATTCCAATAGTATGGCCACAATAAAGCTCATCATTCCCATTATTCAAATCGTCATCTCGATAGCTCTCGTTGTTTCGATTTTACTGCAACAGCGCGGTACGGGACTTTCAGCGGCATTTGGCGGAGACGGCAATGTTTATCGCACAAAGCGCGGTATAGAAAAATTGCTTTTCCGTGCGACCATTGTGCTTGTCTCTCTCTTACTGCTCACCGCAATCCTTAATATCGTCTTGTAGCGATAAATCCACTGTATGGGCGAACGGGAGAACCCACTATATCGGAT
>CAZOFN010000047.1:0-5977 GCA_964579195.1 uncultured Candidatus Saccharibacteria bacterium
AGCAAAAAGGCCGCTGGACCGTCGTCTTTTTCTATCCTTTGGATTTTACCTTTGTATGCCCCACGGAAATCAAAGGCTTTGATAGGCATTTTGCCGAATTCAAAAAGTTGAAGGCGGATGTGTGGGGTATCTCGGTGGACTCAATTCACTCGCACCGTGCCTGGATTGAATCGGACTTCAAGTCGCTGAAGTTTCCTCTGCTCTCTGATTTTAACAAAGAAGTTACGAGCCTCTACGAAGTGGATACGGAAGCCGAAGAAGGAATTGTGGCGCTGCGCGGAACATTCATCGTTGATCCTGAAGGCATGCTCCGCTATGCGGTTGTTTCCGATAATAATGTTGGTCGCAGCGTGGAAGAAACCCTCCGTGTTTTGCAGGCTTTGCAAACCGGCGGCCTCTGTCCTGTCGAGTGGGAGCCGGGAGAGGTGACGCTCAAAGGCGCTTAGTATGATAAAGAAACTTTATCGGAGTAAAACCAATCGAGTGTTCGCCGGTATCTTGGGGGGTTTAGGCGAGTACTACGAAGTGGATCCGGTGATTCTCCGTCTCGCCTGGCTTCTGATCACTATATTTTCCGGCATTGTCCCTGGCTTGATTGTTTACATTCTTGCATGTTTCGTAGTACCGAGCGCCGAGTCGAAATAGTACTTATCTGATTTCTTTTGTACTAAAAATGACTTCGGCGGTCAGCGAGCTCGCTGACCGCCGTGATGTGGCGGATTGTTTTTAGCGCGTCTTGGCCACAGGAACCAACCGAGCCACGCGGGGCAAATGATAAGGAGAAGGCCGGAGAGGATGTCGAACGGCATATCCAGCTTTGCTGTCATCATGAAATCCGGGTCCGCAGCCGCCAGATGCGGGTACGCCTCCTCGAATTCCACGAGAACCCAGTAGGCGCCCGATATCAGCCGAAGCCCCAGCCCGATGCAGGTGAGTACCAAAAGAGCGATGCCAAGCCTATCTAGCTTCATGGAGAATCCTCCACGGTGATTTTAGTAATCAAAATACCATACTTGTTTTGTCAGGGCAAAGTTGCGGAGTGCCGGTAATTTCTTATACTGTGCCTACGGATATGGAGAAAAAGATCCGCGAAGTATATCTCGACTACGCCGGTGCGACACCGGTTGATCCGGACGTAAAAAAGGCCATGGAGCCGTTTTTGGCCAAGGAGTTCGGCAACCCTTCGGCCTTGTACCGCCCCGGCCGCACCGCCAAAGACGCCATTGATGCGGCGCGACAAACAATCGCGCGCATATTGGGTGCACGCGAGGATGAAATCGTTTTTACTGCTGGTTCGACAGAGGCCGATAACTTGGTTCTCTTCGGGACAGCGCGGGCATTCAAGAAAGGGCATGTGATAATTTCCGCCATTGAGCACCACGTGGTGATTAACGCCGGCGAGGCGTTAAAGCGCGAAGGATTAGAGTTGTCACTGGCCCCGGTTGATGCCGAGGGCATTCTTGATTTGAAAAAACTAAAGACGTTGATTCGTCCCGACACGTTTTTGATTTCGTTGATGTATGCGAACAATGAGATTGGAACAATCCAGCCGGTTGGAGAAATTGCAAAAATAGTCCGCGAGGTGCGCGAGGCGCGAAAGAAAGAAAATAATTCAATGCTGCTTTACCTTCACACGGATGCCGCGCAGGCTGCAGGTATGTTGGATTTGAATGTACAAAAACTGGGTGTAGACTTCCTTTCGTTTTCCGGCTCAAAAATATACGGTCCCAAGGGAATCGCAGCACTGTATATCAGGAAAGGCACCCAGATTCGCCCGCTCTTTTACGGTGGGGGGCAGGAGTCCGGTCTTCGCTCGGGAACTGAAAATGTTCCGGCCATTGTGGGGCTTGCGAAGGCTCTGGAAATCGCCGAAGCAAAAAAAGAAAAAGAAAACGCGCGCCTTGGCGACCTCCGCGATTATTTTATCTCGCGAGTTCTCGCAGAAATTCCCAAAACTGTCTTAAATGGGCACCCAACTAAGCGCCTGCCGAATAACATGAACGTCTCTATTCTCGATATAGAAGGAGAGGCGGCGGTTTTATATCTCGACGCGCGAGGTATCTACATTTCAACGGGGTCGGCTTGCACCTCAATTACGCTCGACCCGTCGCACGTGATTTTGGCGCTCGGGCGGCCCTATGAGCATGCGCACGGCTCCCTTCGGTTTGCGCTCGGCCGTTCTACGACAAAAGAGGATATTGATTATGTAATGGAGGTGCTCCCCAAAGTAGTCGCGCGGCTCAGACAGATCTCCCCGCTTAATATGGAAATTGACCAAAAAGAGATTTCGCATCCGGAGGCCTTCGCGGGCCAGGGAGCTAAAGTTAAAGTAGGCGGGAGGACCTATAAATGACAGAATCAAGCATCAGGAGTCAAGAATCAGGGTTTTTGTTTTTCCTTGATTCATGATTCTTAATTCTTGATTCAAAATCTCACGAATATGGATGAGATCAAGAAAGCAAAAGATGCCACTAAGGAACCGGTGGACGTACTAAATCAATTTACGGGCGAGCGGTGGTACTATTCGGATACGGTGAAGGATCACTTCTTTAACCCGCGAAATTTGTTGTTGGATGATCCGAAGGAAGGCGAGTTCAATGCGGTAGGACTTGTGGGGAGTCCGGCCTGTCTTTTTGGCTCAACGGAGATTCAAGCGAACCCTTCCGTACATCAAATCACGGAACTTGGTATCGGTACTAGAGTTTTGAGCCATGATGGTTATTTTCACCACGTGGAGCGTGTTTTTAAGCCAAAATATCAAGGGAAGCTGGTTAAAATCAAAAATCAACTCGGATCTCTTACCGCAACTTCAGACCACCTCATTTTTGCTTTGCAGGTTCCGCGGGTCAAATCGAGATTTTTCCATACGGTGCGGAAAAAGAAGATTTCTCCATCTTGGGCTCATGCCGGAGATTTAAGACAAGGAGACATGGTTATGTATCCCATCCCGCGTGAGGTGAACGCTATTACAGAGATTGCCTTACCGGAATTTGTAAAAAAGCAGCGGGATTTTAAAAGTAAATCTCTGCCGTTAAAACTTCCGATAAACGAAGATTTACTCGAGCTTTTTGGTTATTTCGTAGCTGAGGGGCATACAAAGACAGACGGTAGCGAAGTTGGTTTTACGTTCAGCATCAAGGAAAAAAGCTACGCAGAACGAGTACGTTCGTTAATGAAGATTTTTTTTGGTCTCGACGTTTCAATAAAGGAGCGTCCAGTGAATAACCGCATTGATGTAACTTCTTATAACGTACAACTGGCTACTCTTTTCAAAGAGTGGTTTGGGGCAGCGGCGCAGTTAAAACAGGTTCCTGAGTGGTTGCTGCTTTTGCCGCCTGAACTGCAAAAGGGATTTATTCGTGGAGTCTGGCGGGGTGACGGATACTTCAATGTGGTAAGAAAACAACCTCGGGCGGGCTTCTGCACCATTTCTCCGAAGTTGGCGCACCAAATGCGCTGGCTGCTCTTGCGGCAGAAAATTGCCCCTTCTTTTTACCATGAAGCTGGAAGTATAAAAGGTGGAGTTACTCATCAAGCATCGTGCCGGATTCATATTGGTGATATGAATTCTCTGGAGCAACTTGCAAAAGTTCTGGATCTGCCATTTCGACGTGATGCACAAAAGCGACACGCCGAAGAAGTTTGGTTTGATGATAGATACTTATATATACCGGTTCGGTCTGTTGAGAGGACTTCTTTTTCGGGCCGATTATACAACTTCGAAGTGAACGACTCTCATACTTACACTACAGATGCATTCTTGGTGCACAATTGCGGCGACATGATGTATGTCTGGGTGAAAATAGAGCCTGAAACCGAGCGTATTACCGATTTCAAGTGGCGGACCTTCGGCTGCGGCTCGGCCATTTCGGCGACGTCTATGTTTTCGGTGATGGTGACGGAGAACGGCGGAAGGACGATTGAAGAAGCCCGCGCCATTAAGCCGCAGCACGTCATGGAGCGGCTCGGGGGACTGCCTAATCGAAAAATTCACTGTTCGGTATTGGTGGACAAGGCATTTGGCAAAGCGGCCAACAACTATTACCGTGCCGCGGGAAAGTTTGACAAAGTGATTGTTGAAGGAGCAAAGGTGGTTGACTCGGCGACCAGCACGACGGACAAGGATATTGAGGAAGCGGTTCTTGAGGGCGCAATGGATTTGGACTCGGTTCAGCGAAAGTTAAAAGTAGGCATTGGTAACCCTGATGTGATTCCCGAGGTGGAGCAACTAATCCGCTTTTATAAAGAGAAATACTACGGCTAGATTCTACCACTGGCAGCGGGAAGAAGTGAAAGCGAGTTGTCGCTTTAGCCGAGTGAGCCAGTTATATTGAGCGAAGCTACCGGAGAAAATATCGCGGCTCCATCTATTCTCAAATTCTCAAGAATTTGAGAATAGATGAGTTGTTGTTTGAGTTTCAGGTTGTGGCTAAAACTCGAAGGCCGCGCGGGAGCGCGGCCTGTTCCGGCGGTGAGTGCATCTCAGCGACGCCGGAGGAGAAGGACGGGAAGTGCGAGCCACTGGAGCCCGCGAGGCGGTGGGATGGGCGGCTGTTCGACCATGACGTTGTTCAGGAGCACTGCGTAAGACGCCGCCCAGATTGCTCCGTAGACTGCAAGCGCCCAGGCAACCGCCCGCTTCATGTGCGGAGCCTCACGTAGATTCGCGGCCCCCGCGCTGCGAGGCGACGCAGGACCCGTCCCAGTGAAGTGCATCTCCTCGTCGCTCGCGCCGGAAGTGAAGAGAAGTAGAGGGCGGTGAGAACCATGGCGACGAATCCAGCTACGGAGGAACCGGACCCCATCGCCCAGTAGATTGTTTGAGAAAGTTCCCCATCGGTCGGTTTCGCCGGGCCGTACTTCTCAGCGAGCATCTGGAAGTCAACGAGCATGACGGCCCACGCCGCGCGCCTTCCGAAGTAGGCGGCGGTGAGCCAGATCCCTGCCAGCGCAAGAGCTACATTCATGAACCGCAGAAGTCTGCTTTTCACGCCGCCTCCTTGAGTGTCTGCGTTCAATGCATGGGTATTGCTCGGGTGTGGGTTTAGGCTCCATAATTACGCTGAAACCATGGATAGTCAAGCCGATGCGGTGAAAAAAATGAAGGTTGCAAAAATCATGATTGATAGAAATCTCTGTATTGGTGCGGCCTCTTGCGTTGCGGTAATCCCTGGCATTTTCGAGTTAGACAGCGAAAACAAGGCCGTCCTTCGAAGAAAAGATGGAACATCATCGTCCGATGAGACGAAGACGGAAGACCTCGCTGAGACGGTGGATGACGACATGATTTTGCTTGCCGCGAAGTCCTGCCCCACGATGGCAATCAAGCTCTTTGATGAGGATGGGAAGCAGATTTATCCGTAGAGTCGAGAAGTAAGAATCAAGAGTTAAGCTTAATTCATAATTCTAAATTCTTGGTTCTTAATTTCAGAGTGAACCTTGCGGAAAGCGTGTAAGGAAAATGACCCAGAGCTTGCAAAGAAGGGATGGCGTGCGTTTGAGTGTTTCGGCGGAAAGGTATGCCTTATTCTGAAGGATGAAAATGGCATTCGAGGGTTTGTGAATGTATGTCCCCATGCGGGAGGAACGTCTGTTCCTGTAGAAGAGGAAAGAATGGGGAGCGTTTTAAAATGTCAGAGCCATGGCGCCCTCTTCAATATCATCTCGGGGAAGGCGCTAACACCACCTGCGCCCGAAGGCTCCGGCCTCCGCACCCTCGGGCTAAAAGTTGAGGATGGAGTTATTTATTATCAATAAGTACCAAAAGTGCCAAAGGTACCAGAAGTATCAAAGGTCAAAAACTTTTTGGTACATTTGGAACTTTTGACGCTTTTGGGACATTAAAACTATGGAAGCAAAAAACTTCGACCACCTCCTTGGCACATCCGGCTTTAGCGACGCGCTTCTCAAAAATCATTTTTCGTTGTATCAGGGGTATGTAAAGAACGTACAAACGATTGGAGAAGAGATGCTCGCT
>CAZOFN010000048.1:0-1776 GCA_964579195.1 uncultured Candidatus Saccharibacteria bacterium
CGCCCTTGCCGATACCGGACATGACGCCGCCCGTTACAAATACAAACCGACTCATATCAGGAATTCAGAATGTAAAAATAAAAATACAAAATAAAAAAGCTAAAAATCAAAAAATAAAATTATTGCGAAGCGGCAGCGACATTTTGATTTTTGAATTTTCAAGCCTTTTCTATGGTAACCCTTACAAAGGCGCGGATGCCATGTGGAAAAACGATTGGCACCGAATGCCTGCCTAAAGTCTTTATCGGCTGGTCAAGGTCAATTCGTTCTCGGGCAACCGTAATGCCTTTTTCCTTCAAAAGCTCTTGGATTTTGGCGGCTCCAACCGAGCCGAATGATGCTCCTCGTTCTCCAATCTTCAGGGAGTACTGAAGTTCCGTGGATCCAAGTTTGCGGGCAAGCTCGCGATATTCTGCCTCCTCTTTTGCCACAGCAGCGAACTCGGCTGCCTTCTCGGCCTCAAGAGCTGCTACTGCCCCATGTGATGCCTCCCTCGCAAAACCCCGAAGAATGAGGAAGTTCCGGGCGTACCCGTCAGACACGACCTTCAGCTCACCCCGGTGCCCAATTTTAGGAACATCCTTCAGAAAAATTACTTTCATATATTTCCGCCCCGGACTTATTTCAGCAATTCAATGGCTCTTTTCATGGGGATATCCTCTGTGCTCTCCGGTGTTGAAGTAGCAACAGTATCCGGCTCAAGGCCGTTTTCGTTGATTGAGGTGCCGGATGGTGTCAGCCACTCAGCAATGGTTATTTTCAATGAGGCGCCCCCCGGCAAATCCTCCAGCTCCTGGACGGATCCCTTGCCGAATGTCTTTTCGCCGACAAGTTTTACATCCCGCTGATCACGAAGCGCTCCCGCGAGAATCTCCGATGAGGATGCAGAACCCTGGTTTACCAAAACAACCATGGGGGTTGATTCCAGTGCGCGGTACCCCCGGCTGCGATATACCTCCTCATCTCCGCCGGACCAACGCTCACTGACTACAACGTCACCCGCGGGGATAAACCACGAAGCAACATCAACTGCCGCGGTGAGATATCCACCGGGGTTGTTGCGCAAGTCAAGAATGAGCTTTCCGGCACCCGAACGCTGAAATTCATTCACCGCTTTTCTGAAATCAGACGGTGAAGTCTCAGAAAAGTGAGTGAGTTGAATGATAAAGACCCCCTCTTTTATCTCTGTCTTGATGTTGGGAATGACAATGGTGTCACGCGTGACCGATATCTCTTTTGGCTGGTCACTGCCTTCCCGTACAATGGTCAATTTTACGGGGGTGCCTTTTGGACCGCGAATTAGACGTACTGCCGCTTCCACCGTGAGGTCGGCGGTTAGCGTGTCATCAATTCTCAGGATCCGGTCGCCCGCCCGGAGACCCGCTCGCTCCGCGGGCGAATCCCTGAGCGGGGCAATAACGGTAAGAATCCCCTTTCGAATCCCAATTTCTGCCCCAATTCCCTCAAAGCTCCCTTTAATGTCATCCTGGAACTGCTTTGACTCCACCGGGGGCAAAAAGACGGTATAGGGGTCGGCGAGCGCACTCACCATGCCGGCAATCGCTCCCTCCACCAGCTTCTCGCGGTCAATTTCATCCTTTCTTACATGCTTAGTTTCCAAGCGCGACCATACCTCCCAAAAAAGGCCGAAATCCACTGACTCCGGCTTTCCCGTTTCTTGATTCAATACATTGGCAACCTTTTCAATGGCGGGGCGATTGGCATACCCCACTCCCATGCCTAAAAAGAAAGAGGCGGCCACTACGAGAAGCGCCG
>CAZOFN010000048.1:1786-5889 GCA_964579195.1 uncultured Candidatus Saccharibacteria bacterium
TTCCACTACAGGACGCGCTGCTCCGATGACCACAATGTTCACCTTTATTTAATTCATTATTTGATCTTCCTACAGGCTCATGGCTCTGTCGGAAACTATTCTCGCAAAGTTACCCTGCCCAGTCAATCACCGTGCCTCTGCGGTGAAAAGGACCACCACGTCGCGAGCGGTAAGACGCGGTCTCAAATTCTTTATCGCCGTTTCAAAGTCGGGGATGTATACGGCAGTGCTTCCTCTTCTTTTCAAAAGGCTCGCGAACTCGGCCGCTGTTTTTACCGACCTAACGGAGCGTCTCTCCCGCCCTGCCACACGGTACGTGTCCAGAACGATTACTTCATCTGCAAGCGAAAACGCCCTTGCGAATTCGGCGAAAAGCGCTGTCAGCCGTTCAGCGTGATGCGGTCGAAAGAGCACAATAATTTTTTCTTTGGGAAATTTTTCGCGAGCGCCCTGGAGTGTTGCCTTTATTTCGGTGGGGTGGTGGCCATAATCATCAAAAAAGCGTGCCGGGCCGATCTTCCCTTTATCTTCAAATCTTCGCCAAACGCCGCGAAATGAGCGAAGTGCGGCTTCGCGTTTCTTTTGCGGGATGGAAAGGTACTGCCCAACGCCATCGGCCGCCATGGCATTAGATATATTGTGTCGCCCAGGGACTTTCATGAGCCGCCCCAGCTCGTGGGCTCTTTTTGAATGAATTGAGTAAAAAAGCCTTTTAGCACTGACGCCTTTTGCAAGCCGCATAACTTCTTTCTCGTCAGCATTTGCAATTAAAACCCCGCCTTCCTTTATGTTCCGAATGAATCGCTTGAATGTTTTGCGAACATTCCCGAATGTCTTGAAAAAATCCAGATGCTCTCGGTCAATGTTTGTGATAACTGCAATTTCCGGAACGTAGTTCAAGAACGCGCCACGGTACTCATCAGCCTCAATGACAAGATACTCCGAGCGGCCTTTTCTAAAATTCGAACCGCCGAATTCACTCACCTTCGTTCCGATAACAACCGTGGGATCGAGACCAGCCCGAATGAGCAAAAGGCCCACCATCGCGGTTGTCGTAGACTTCCCGTGAGCGCCGGAAATGGTGATTGTTCTGTACTTTCTTGTCAGCTCTCCGAGTGCCTGTGGGTAGCTCAGCGTCTGAATTTGCTTTCGCTTTACAGTCTTGAGAAGCCTCGCCTCAAAATTATCCTGAGGTGATGCCACAGTATGAATGACTGTTTCAACACCTTCAATGTCTCGAAGTGAGCGGCGCTTGCCTGTAGTGACGCGAATACCTCGCCGCTTTAAAACTGGCTCATTTTCAAAATCTCGCGGATCTGAGCCGAAAACTTTCCATCCCTCTGACGCATACCACTGGGCCAGAGCCGAGACACCGATACCGCCGATACCGAGAAAATAAACCCTGCGAGCCGTTCCCTTCATCAAGCTAACACTAGCATAAAAACTATGACTAAAAGAATACACCCACAAACCACACATAAAGCACCTCGTCAAATAATTTCGCCAAAACGCCGAAAGCGCTACCATAAGAAAGTTAATCAGTAGAATTCCCTGACTTTTTCCGCATCCCTTAACGCAGCTCGGGACAAGTGTAGTGAGCTGGTGCTTCGACTACGCTCAGCATCATGAGCCCGTTGAATGATCGAACCATCGGGCGAGGAACCTGCCGCGGAAAAAATCAGGGAACTGGACATTTATGTATCTTATTGAAGTCGTCCCCGCATCGCGTCTCCCCCGCTCCCTGCCGGACACCTTTTCGTACTTCAGCCAATCTCCCATCGAGCCGGGAAGCGCAGTGCTCATGCGCATCCAGTCAAGAGCTCTGATCGGCGTTGTGGTTCGCTCCTCGCCCGTAAAAGATGTGAAGCAGGAACTCCGGCGGGCAGCCTATACCTTGAGAAAAATCGAGCGCATTCTCACCCCCACTCCCATACTCAATGCACGAGACCTGGAGTTTGTCGCTCGGTTCTCAGAAGTTTACCTGACATCTCCTGCAGTTGTTTTGCGTTTTGTGCTGCCACCGGCAATCACAAATACAAAAGTAATTTCTGCCCTTCCACCGCGTCCCGACCTTGATGCCCCCAACCTCTCCTCCACGGAAGTACTCATCGGACACGAAAGATTCAAACACTACCTCGATGCAATCACGAAAGCGCTCGAGCAAGAAAAGCAGGTCTTATGCGTCACCCCGGAACTTATACAAGCGGCCAGAGTTTACCGTGAATTAAGCGAACACCTTGGTAGTCGCGTTACTTTGGTCACGAGCGAAACATCGCAAAAAGCACTTCGCGATATCTGGCTCAGCGTGCGGGCGGGAGAGTCAATGGCTGTTGTTGGCACGCATGTGGGACTCTTTCTCCCCTACACAAAGCTCGGCCTCATTGTCGTTGACGACGATGGCTCTCCCTATCACAAATCGTGGGACCAGGAGCCACGCTACCACAATCGGACCGTCGGTTTCATGCTGCAAACCCTTCACGGCGCCAAGATGATCTTAGCCGGCGCTCCGCCGTCTCTTGATGCCTACGAAAAGGCCAAACGCGACCCCACGACAACACTCTCCGTTCTCAACGATGCAGAGCCCCACCCGCTTTCAGTGTTTGCCGACATGCAGAAGGAGATAAAAGAGGCGGGCGAGTTCGTCATTTTCTCGCAAGTGGTCAAAGATAAGTTGCGGGGGGTACTCCGAGAAGGAGGCAGGGCATTTCTTTTTGTGAATCGCAAGGGGTTTGCGCCGTTCATTCTCTGTCAGGAGTGCGGCGAAGCCATTCGCTGCACGAACTGCGCCGCCCCCCTTGTCTACCATGCACAGGAAAGCCTACACGAGCCCACGCTTCTTTGTCATCACTGCAGCGCCAAGCAGCCCGTGCCGGACGTATGCGCCAACTGCGGGTCGCATCGTCTCAAAATGTACGGCATTGGGGTGGAACGCGTGACGCGAGAACTGCGAAAACTTTTTCCGGGGACGCCGGTAATTGCGGCCAAAGCCGATGAAGAAAGCCTGAACGTCAGAAAAGGGTTCCTCGCACGGATTGAAAAAATATCATCGTACATTGTCGTGGGGACAGAATATGCCATTTCGAAAGGTGTCTTGCCTCAGGGAGAACTCGCCGCTATTATTAGCATTGACACGGCACTCCATTTGCCGGATTTTCTTCAGAATGAGCGCCTTTTTCGGATTCTCTCTCTCGTCCGCCGACTTGGCCAAAAACACTTTATCCTCCAGAGTTATTCGAAAGAGCCCGAACTTCTGTATGATCTTTTCCACGGCACATTTGAGCATTTTGCCGAGAAGGAGTTAAAAGAACGTCGGCGCTTTTCCTACCCACCCTTCGGGGAGCTGATAAAGGTAACAATTCGCGATACTCGACGGGAAACGGCTCTCGAGAGGGTAAAGCGATTGCGGCTTCTCTTGGAGGGTACCACGCGACGACATGGAGACGCAGTTGAGATTACCAATCCCTACCCGGCATACATCGAAAAAAAACGAGGTTATTTTATCTTCCATATTTTGATAAAAATTACGAAGAAAGAAGAAACAGACGCCATCAAGCAGACACTACGCGAACTGTTGCCGACAGACATTACTATAGACGTAGAACCGAATACATTACTCTAGAATAAAGAATTATGAATTAAGGTGCGAAGAAATTCGCTATTCATAATTCATCAATTATAATCAGATGATTCGGGAAATACTGACTGAACCAAATCCCATCTTGCGAAAGCGCTCTCGGGAGGTTAACCCCGCTCAAGTCTCAAGTCGAGAAATTCAAGACGCCATTCAAGACCTCAAGGACACTCTTAAAAACAGTGAAGATGGCATTGGCATTGCTGCTCCCCAAGCCAGCATTTCACTCCGCATTTTCATCATTTCTGAAGAGGCAAAACACCTAGATGACGAAAGACCACCAGCGGATAAGGAATGGAAACAACATGTCTACATCAATCCGATAATCACGAAATACGCCCGGAAAAAAGTCGAGGGCATTGAAGGATGCCTCTCAGTTCCGGGAAAATACGGCGTTGTGGAACGGCCCGAAAAGGTTGAAATTACCGCATACGACGATTTATCAATTTCCCTGGGCTGTGTGCCAATCAAT
>CAZOFN010000049.1:0-5820 GCA_964579195.1 uncultured Candidatus Saccharibacteria bacterium
CGCGTTTATATACGGGTTTTTCAATGATTTCTCAGATCTCCTCGACGAACACGGCCTTCGGTGGTTCCCGGGCGCAACAGTTCTGACGGGAATTATTTGGGCTGTTGCCGGTGTTCTTCTCATGATTTCGTACCCGCCCATAGCGATGTATGAAATCGGCATTCTTCTCTTTTGGCTGGTGGCGGGAAAGTTGGATTATTTTAACCATCAGCTCGCTGCGGCAATTATTTTCATCACGGCATTTTGGCAGTTCCAACAGGGTATGCTGAGTCTTTCGTGGGTAGTGCTTTCATTCCTTATCATCTGGGGGCTTTCGCTCCTCGCCAAACGTATTAAAAGAAAGTACGGGAATCTGGCAATTCTCCATATTCGTCACTTTGTTGTTCCCGCAGTACTTTCGTTCCTGGTGGGTAACCCGCTGCCGAGTCTGTTGCATGGCTTCGCGATGCTCGGTTGCTTTCTTTCTGACCGATGGTTTGTTGCATTTGAGAAGCATCAGAAGACCTCTTGGTATAGAAGGCTGGGGTTCTCCATTATGAGCTCCCCGTAGGGAACTAAATTTTCATATTGAAAGTAGGCTCTCTGTCTGTTAGGCTAAGAGTCGTTTTCGGGCCTATGGTATAGCGGTAACACAGCTCCATGGCATGGAGCAGTCCCGGGTTCGACTCCCGGTAGGTCCACCAAATCAAAATGTTTCAACTCGTCACTTCTCGCGTCATTCATTTTATTAAGCATCTGTCGCTAACTTCAAAAGTTATAGCAGCGGCAGGTCTTTTGGCTGTACTGGGCGGTGGAGGTTACTTTCTCCTTTCTCAATCGGCAGAGCCTGAAACTGTGCGTGTGGAAATTCGTGACCTGACGCAAGTGGTGACCGTAACCGGAACAGTAAAACCACCAGTAGACATTCAACTGGAATTTCTTTCTTCGGGTCGGGTCGCATTTCGGCCTGTGACCATCGGGAGCCGCGTTCAGAAAAACAGTGTCTTGATGGCGCTCGATGCGCGCGACTTGGATATTCAGGTCCAGGGCGCGGAAGCGGCTCTTAGCGGCACTCGGGCAAAGTTGGAGCAGCTGGAGGCCGGGGCCACTTTTGAGACGATTCGACAGTTGGAAAATGCGGTGCATGACGCCTATCAGGATGCGCTGCTGGCTCTCGATAACTCCCTTACAAAAGCCGACAAGGGAATCGTCACGCTGCGAAACAGCACATTCACCCCGGCAAACAAAGTGCGAGATGAACTGGCGTTGCCGCCGGATGCACGGGTTGCGAAGCTTGAAAATGTCAAAAATTTGGCTGACGCCAGGCTATCTGCTCTCCATACCAAGCGCGAAGAAGTCCCCGCAACAGGATGGAGTCAAGCGCTGCTCGCGCAGCTCTTCTCCGATGCAACGCCGGCACTGGACGCAGTTCGCGAGATTATGGTGCTTGCCTCAGAGGCTCTTGTTCACGTAGTTTCTCCGTGGGTAACTCAGACAACCCTTGCGGTATATCTTTCTGATTTGGCGGCCGCAAGAACTGAGTTTGATTCGGCTTCACGATCGTTTACCTCGGCAGTTTCGGATATCCAATCAGCCAAAGATGCCCTCGAGGTGAAGAAAGAACCGCCGCGGGAAGTTGACATTCAGGTGTTCCGTGCCAACGTGAAGTCGGCTGAAGCGGATCTGGCGCTTTTGAAAAAGAAAAAATCTGACACGGTGATTGTGGCTCCGATAGAGAGTGTCGTGACGGATCTTGCCTATGAAGTCGGCGAGAGCGCTCGGTCGGGAGTGACGGCAGTTTCTCTGATCGCCGCAGGGCATGCGGAGGTAGAGGCGCTGGTCCCGGAAGTTGATATTGGAAAAGTTGCTGTCGGGAACCCCGTTTCCATTACGTTAGACGCATATCCGGAGGAAATGTTTTCCGGGAGTGTGATTCATGTGAATCCCGCAGAAACGGTGGTTGACGGCGTTACGAACTTCAGGATTCGGGTTGCAATTGACAATGGCAAAAGAGTATTAAAGACTGGCGTAACCGCTAATCTTTCCATTGAAACAATGAGAAAGAAAGGTACTGTTGCTCTTTCTCAGCTCGGCATTATCGAGCGTGACGAAGGAACATTTGTCAAAAAAATTCAGGATGGAGTGGTCGAGGAGATTTCTGTGAAGACCGGTGTGCGCGGCTCCGACGGCCATGTTGAAATTCTTTCAGGCCTTCGGGCGGGGGATACCGTGATAAATGCGGGGCTTAAAGCGAACCGTTAGTACTGCTTAGCTCATGGGGGCGTTCATTGAGGTTTACAAGCTCCAGAAAAATTATACGGACGGGGCAGTAACCCAAGCACTCGCGGATATTTCGTTTGAAATCAGAGGAGGCGAGTTCGTCGCCATCATGGGGCCATCCGGGTCCGGCAAATCCACGCTTCTTCATATCCTTTCGTTTCTCGACCGTCCCACGGCCGGCAGTTATCTCCTGAAAGGAAAGGCGATAGAGATACTCACCGATAGAGAGCTCGCCGCCATACGAAACCAGGAGATGGGGTTTGTGTTCCAGGCTTTTAATCTTCTCGGCCGGTTTTCTGTATACGAAAATGTAGAACTTCCGCTTTTGTACTCCGGGATTCCTCGTGGGGAGCGAAAAAGTCATATTGAGGCGGCTGTGGCAGCAGTGGGACTTTCCGATAAGCTGAACTCTCAGGCAGCGAATCTCTCCGGCGGGCAAAAGCAGCGAGTTGCGATTGCACGGGCGCTCGTTAACGATCCTTCGGTTATTTTTGCCGACGAGCCAACCGGCAACCTTGACTCAAAATCCGGCTGCGAAGTCATGCAAATTTTTGAGTCACTCCACGATAAGGGCCGCACCATAATCCTCGTGACTCACGAAACCTACACCGCCGAGTTTGCCGAGCGCCTCATTCGTTTAAAAGACGGAAGAATCGAGGCCGACGAACCGATGAAGCAGCAGCACCCTCACGTCAGCGGTATTTTTGTGAAGTAGCGTATGAAGTTTGCCGATGCATTGCGGACAGCGGGAAAGGGGCTTTCGCAGAACAAGACACGATCTTCACTCACGATGCTTGGCATCGTTATCGGCATTGCATCGGTGATCCTTTTAACCTCCATTGGAAAATCGGCAGAGCGCTTGATTCTCGATCAGGTGCAAAGCATCGGGTCAAACTTAGTATTTATTATTCCGGGAGCGACCAAAGGCTCACGCTACGCCTCGCCGCCGTCAGTCCAGGGGGTCGTTATAAAGACACTGACAAAACGCGACACGGAGGCACTCTCGCGAGAACCGGCAATTCTTTCGGTGGCTCCCGAAGTGCGAGGCCAGGCGCGCGCTGTTTCGCACTTGAACGATGCAACAATTACCTATAGCGGCGTGTCGGCTGAGTTCTTTTCCATACGGAACTTTGATGTCTCGCAGGGCGCCTCATTCACTGCTTCAGATACCGCTTCTTTTAATCGCGTTGCAGTTTTAGGAAGCGAGATTGCCAAGATATTGTTTGGTGCGGCCGATCCAGTGGGAAAGACGGTGCGTATCAAGGATATTACTTTCCGCGTGCTTGGAGTTCTCGAACCGAAAGGGTTGGGGCCGTTTGGCGTTGATCAAGACAATATCGTGCTGGTCCCCGTAACGGTGGCCCAAAGCCAGATGCTCGGCATCGACTATTACAACGTAATTACCGTTGAGGCAAAATCCGACTATGATGTGGAATTTGTAAAATCAAGAGTTATCTCGGTTTTGCGACAGACGCACCACATTACTGATCCTGATAAAGATGACTTTACGATTCGCACTCAAGAAGATGCTCTTGTGCTTCTGGGGAACATCACGTCAATTTTGACAATTTTTCTTACGTCCATTGCTTCCATTTCGCTTGTTGTCGGCGGCATCGGCATCATGAATATTATGCTTGTTTCCGTGGTGGAGCGAACACGCGAAATCGGCCTTCGGAAGGCCGTTGGTGCTTCGAACTCCGATATTTTGCTGCAGTTCCTTCTAGAGGCTTTGTTGCTTACCGCCATCGGGGGTTTGGTCGGAATTTTTTTGGGCGGGGGCGTGACATTCATCCTTTCTTTGATACTAAAGCGCGTACTCCCAACCGGCTGGGTATTTGCTCTGCCGGTAGAGGCACTTTTTCTTGCTGTTGGCGTGGCATTGCTGACGGGCCTTGTTTTCGGCATTTATCCCGCGCGAAAAGCGGCAGGAGCCAACCCTATTGATTCACTGCGGTACGAGTGACCTGCCGCAAGACAGTGTTGTTGCTAAAACGAAAAACCCGGCGCGCCGGGTTTTTCGTTTGTATTTTTCTGTAGTGCTAATGGTCAACGAAAATGTTTATTGCGCGTTGACCAATGATTGTTCCGACGTGCGTCTCGGCCCGGAAGTTCAATTGATAAGGGCCTTCTCCTTTCCAATTCCAATTCGAGAGATCCACCCACGCTTCTTTATGCTGCCAGCTCTCAAAACTGTCATACGTGGGATTCATCCGGTCGCCGTCAACCTGCCAGAACATATTGTAATCGGAGACCGGCCAATTTTTGACCAGAGCCTTGAGGGGCTGCGTGCCGCCGGCATGGACGCCGTCAGTCGGCCACCAGATATCAATGCTGCTTTCGGAAGATGGAGGGGTGGAGGTGGGCGAGCGTGGCGATGAGTCTGTTACGTTCATTACTGCCGCGCGGTCGTTCCAGGTGTAGTTGGTGGTCCAGTTGCTCGCGAAGGCGCCGATTTTCAGTATATGGTCTCCCGTTTGATTTGGGGTCCAAGTGGCTGAGTAGTCGCGCGACTGGTTTTGGCTGAATGACTGATTATCAAAGAATTGCTGGAGCACTTTTGCCCCGGAAGGATTGTATACTTCAAGGTCAACGATTGTTCCCGTGGCGGTCGAGCCACTGTTTTGGACGTTGGCAGTAATGGTTGCGGGCTGACCTTCTGATACTTGCGAGGGTCCCGAACCCGTTGCCGAGAAGGAAGCAGCAGTGCTTGTGTCGGTTACCGGGGGAGTGGTTGGTGTACCACCGGCAAACCATTGCCGCATGACACCCTCCGCCTGCTTATGCTGCGGAGTATACGAGGTTGAACCCGGCCAGCCGGCGTTCGGGTCACTTTCCCAGTTCCACAGCTGCATACCAATCATGAATGGTTGGTCATTCCAATAGGAAAAGAGCGCTTCGTATGCGTTTGCCTGTGTGATTTCATCCGAAGAGCCACTTCGCGATGAGTTCCAGGGGTCGCGATGTGCGTCGTTGGCGCTTCGGTATCCAACTTCAGTGAAGAGCACCGGCTTTCCGTGCCGCTGAGACAGGGGCCGGATATGATTGTTGTTCCAGTAATCCCATGCACCTTTCAGGGAATTTACCGAGTTGTCAGTTTCTAAGCTGAAATAGGCAGAAATTCCAATTGCGTCAAGCGCATCCCAGAAGGCAATCGAGTTTTTTTCGTCCACGAATCCCGAGGGACCCCAGTTGGCGGAGTAGGTCATGACGCCGTGATACGCCGTCCTCAATGACTGAATGAGTTCACGCCAGTTCTCTGTGTTTGTTCCATTGACATTGTCGGCTGCCATGCTGATTAACTCAGAGCCGATGACAAGCTGCTCCACGCCGTGGTTCTCTCCAAGCGTTGCGAAGTGTCGCACGAGGTTGCCGTAATTGGTAAACCAGCCTCCCCGATCATCCGGGTTAATCATGGCCCGCCAGTGACCATCATACGTGTCGAGGTGAAATACGAGAGAGACGCGAAGGCCCTTTCCATGAATATAGTCAACGGCGGATGCCAGTGCGGCGTCAGTCGGCGTATTCCAGCCGCGATGAACGTCGGTTGACCAGATGTTCGAC
>CAZOFN010000050.1:0-5770 GCA_964579195.1 uncultured Candidatus Saccharibacteria bacterium
TTCAAGAGAATTTAAATATTTAAACTTTTCAATATTTAAATATCCGACATCATACGCAACGTAGAGCTGTGCTCGCACCTCGCCCGCCGACGCTTTAGCTATGTACAAGTAATTCATAATTCCCTGTTTCGTGCCACTTTCAAACCCCTCCGCAATGTTCGACATGACTGACACTGAAGCTCGTTGAATTTGATCTCTGAAGCCGTGATCGCGGCAGTTGCCAAAAGCCTTGTAGGTCTCTTTTGTAAGCTCTCTCCCCTTCTTCCAGCACATCAAGTCTTCGAATCTTTGCACTGTCGCCATACGTTTAATATTTAAACATTTAAGTATTTAAATCTCGCCAACTGCGCTGGCAGCTGTCGGGATAATTTCCGGTGTGCTTGAAGCAGTTTCTCCTGCGTTAGTGGATGAAATCGTTGTTGGTTCCGTTGCGGGGGCGGGCTCGGTGGTTATTGGCGTCGATGTTGCTTGCCCTGAGCTTGTCGAAGGGGCTGACTCAGTTGATGCTGCTTCAGTTACAATTGGTTCGTTTGCGGCTGGCTCATTGGGGACTTCACTGCCGGTGGACGCTGAATCCTCGGGTGCTGCTACGGGGGTACTCTCTGCTGTTCCTGCGCTGGCTGCCTCGCACGTGCCGGCGAGCGACTTTACCGAGCCAGCATCCACAAATACGCAGTAGGGCTCCTTTGTCGTGTGGTCAAAAAGCGTGATGCCGGTCGGGTTAATCGCGCTGCCGACGGTGAGGTGCTCGGTCTCGACGTACTTTGCGGTAAGACGGCCGGTGTCATCCAACCTCCACAACCCGTTCTGCGACACGATCTCCGCCACGTTGATAATCTTGTTTCCGTTGGCGTTGATATCCCCGAAGAAGTTGACGTTCACCTTGCCGCTTGTCTGGTCTACGCTCCATCCGTTGCTTGTCTCTTGTCCCATATCGCTTGTCGCTAGGCGCTCTGCGCCTGCATCGAGCTTTGAATAGCCAAGATTCACGAATATCCGCACACTCCCCTCTTCCGAGAAGGTCGCTTGCCCTGAGCCTGCCTGCGGTGAGCCTGTCGAATCCGTCGAATGGGTCCAGCCGTCAAAGGGTGTCAGTGCGATACCGACGGTGTAGGTAGAGGTGGTGGCCTTTCTCCCAATGCCGGGAACTGAGGAGATGGTAATGCGGTCCCCGGGATGTATCTCCCCCCCTTCCAGGTTGACCTTGACGGGAACCCGTCCCACTAAGGCGATGGCGGGTTTTAAGGGGTCGTTCTGGAAGCGTGAACCCTGGAGGAACTGGAGGGAGGAGCCTTCGATGGTCATGGCGGGGGCGGTGGAGACGATGCCGATGGCGGTTTGGGAGGTGGTGGCCTTCCGCACCGCGCCTGCATTGTTGGGGTCAACGGCCACAATCTCCCCCGCCTCCACGAACTCGGTGGAGGTGTATAACTCGGCGACGTCGGCGCAGCCGGTACCTGTATCCACGCAGGTGCCCTGGATAGAGAGCTCGGAGGCGGGAGAGGAGGTGCCGATGCCGACAAAGCCCGTGGAGAGGATGGTGAGGCGCGGGACTGAGGAGGTGGCGTAGGTGTCTGAGGAGGTAGCGATGTAGAAGTTGCCGCCCTGACTGGACAGAGTCCAATGCTTTAAGTTTGTCCCTGCGGAGGTATCGGAGATGGTGGTGGAGGCGCGAGTGCCTGCAATCTGGAGAGACCATGCAGGAGAAGTCGTTCCAATCCCGACGTTGCCGCCGAAATAATTTGTGCCTGAGACAGAATAGAGTGCATAATTCCCGCCCGTGACCGTCGCCGAAGGTGCACCCGAAATATATAGTGTCATTGCATCCGTTACGGCCGCGCCCCCGGCTGTAATGATTGGCGCGCCAAGAGATATGCCAGTTAAGCGTGCATGCGTGCCGCTAGATGCCTCAACAATCGTACCATTGACCGCGAGGATTTCAGAATTCCTGTCAACTCCGGGGTTCACAGTTTGCGTTATCGAGATGGAACTTTCGATACCGGCCGCGGACGTGCCGCCAACTACCAACTGTGTAATGGAAAGGTCTCCAGCAGAACCAATACGCGTCGGATTTGGCAGATACATATACCGGGTCACGTCAATCGCAAGATCTCCGTTGTTATCCTGCGTGAAGGTCGTATAGTTTGAACCATTGGATTCCAGCCGAAGTTGCTCGGTCGCCTTTGCCACATGAAGCGCTGCAGATGGCAAAGCAACTCCAACGCCGACATTCCCATTTCCATTCACTCCCTGCACCACCAAAGAAGGCGTTGAGCTTCCCGTGTTTCCAACCCACAGTGACGCAGTCTCTGTCCCCTGCTCAACTGACAGAAGCCCGAACGGACTTGTCGTCCCGACCCCGACATTGCCGCCGTCTTTGACGGTAAATACGGTTGTGCCGCCATCTTGGAGCGTCAGCAAATCGCCGGTAGATGTTTGGTTCAAAAGAAACGCGGGATATACAGTCCCGCCGGAGACAGACAAGAGTCCGCCCGGGGAAGTCGTCCCGACCCCCACTTTCCCGCTCCCATCAATCACGAATCGGTCGTTGGTTCCCAGTGCGGAGGATGAGGCGATTTTGAACTTAAACGCATCGTTTTGATCATTTCCCATCGTCCATCTATTGGTGGAGCCGGTATTGGCTCCAAACTCAATTGCCGCGGAAACCCCCGAGTTGGATTCGGCATATACTGTAAGCGAGTTGCTATTGGGAGTCGTAGTGCCGATTCCCACGCGGGGCGGCGAGCCCCCTCTTATCGCGACACCGGCGCCCCCCCCCAGGTCTGCATCCTGAATTTGGAAAGTATCCGTGTTATTGCTGGTGCCAATATCTGTCCCAACTTGCCATGTAATATCATTGCTGTTTGTGAATATGACCCTCGTGCCAGCGGAACTGCCAGAAGTATTACGAAGCATAAGTGCCGGAGAAATACTTGTAGCATTGTCTTCGATTACCATATGTGTGGTTTGGCCTGCAACTGAACTAGAATTGCCAAACACGTGAAGTCGCGCGATAGGGCTTGACGTCCCGATCCCTATGCGGTGATTCGAAGAATCAATCGAAAGGTAGGGCGTTCCCGTATTGGTTGATGTTGCAATACTCCAGGCATTGACGGTGCTTAGTGGGATCGTTGATGTCGAACTCGAAGCATACACAAACTGCCCTCCCGAGAAAAAGATATTACCCCCGCCGATGGAGAGGCGTGCGGCGGGGGAGGTGGTGCCGATGCCGACGTTGCCGGAGGAGGTGATGAAGAGCCGCTCGGTGGGGGCGGTCGCGGTGGTCACATCGCGCGTTGCGATAAAGAAGTCACCTTTGCTGTTCCCTGCCGATGCAGTGACTGCCATTCCCAATGCTACTGGCGGCGGCTGATCGGCGAGTGCGTACCCGAGGCCAATTTGGGAGTAGGTACTAGCATTGCCATTATTGGTGATATTGAGGCCGAGGCCGGAACCAATGGCCGTACTTTTATTCGCAACCCCAATTTCAAGACCCGCGACGGGTCCGAGCGCTTCGGAGCTTACTGTTCCAATGCCGACTCTCCCACTGTTGCTGATGAAAAAGTGCGTAGTGGTTGCCGAGGCGGTGGGGGAGGCGACATAAAACAGGTTTTGTGTGGCGTCCGTTGCGAGGTTTGCGATGGTAAGACGCCCCACCGGCGTCGTCGTCCCCACCCCCACATTCCCTGATGCAAACACCGCCCCATAGTTGTTGGTGGCTCCGGTGGGAACATTCACATGGAGTCCGTAGGCGTTGGTGGGGATGATACCGGCTCCCGTGACACTGCCGGCGGCAATGTTGAGAGCATATACATTTGTAGTCGTGGCAAAGGTGCCTGACCTGGGTGCTCCGGTGATAGCAAGGGTGGAGGCATCGGTTAAGGTGGATGATGCAGTGAATGAGTAGGTGGGAGCTTGGATCAATACTGCTCTCTGGGTGGTAAGGGCTCCAGAGGCAAATTGCACGGTTCTGGCAAGGTTCAAGTTCACGTCATTCTTCTCGGTAGAGGCGGTAAGGGAGGTATAGGCGAATGCGTTCTGGGTGATGGTGCCCGTGGCCGTGATATTGGCCACCGAATTCAAGTTCCCCGAAATCAGCGCATTCCCCTGCACCGAGAGGGTGGTGGCGGGAGAGGTGGTGCCGATGCCAACGAGGCCGGAATTCGTAATGGCTACTGCATTAACGGCGTCAGTATTGTTTCGGATGATAAACCCATTTGCCATATACGCACCGCCTGCACCTTGAGTGCTCAAATACCAGAGTTTAGAACCCGCAGCAGTGCTAGTGAGTTCAAGGCGCGTATCGTTGGCAGCGAAGCTAAGCCGAGCCGATGGTGAGGTCGCAGAACTGAACAGAACATCTGGCCCATCCCCAGACACCACTATCGTATCCGACGATGATAGCCATCGAACCAAACTTCGGGTATTTCCCGCTCCATCAGACCCGGTAATACTGTTATTGCGCGGGATATAGATATCGCCCCCTCTGACATCCAAGGGAGCCAGAGGCGCCGCCGCCCCAATCCCCACATTCCCCGCGTTGGTAATGGTGAGAGCCGCAGGAGTGGATGTCCCATACGCATCCGTTGAGGTTCCCACATACAAATTTCCCCCCATGGAAGAGAAGAGCCAGTGTTTGAGGTTAGCGCCCGCCGATGAATCGGAGAGAGCAAACGAGGGGCGGGTGCCATTGACGTGAAGAGGCCAGTTGGGCGTCGTCGTCCCAATCCCGACGTTGCCTGAACTTGTTATTTGCATTGCCGTTCCGGCAAGAGGTGTTACAAATTGAAGACTATCTGTAGGATTGTTTCGAATATACACTCGTTGCGTGGCGTCCAACGAAAGAAGCGAATTAGTGCCGGACAAAACAAGATGCCCCGCTACAGTAAGTTTTTCTGTCGGCGCCGCCGTCCCAATCCCGACGTTGCCTGAATTCTGCTGTACCACAAATTGGCTTGTGCCAATAGCCAATCCTCCCGTGGAGAGGGTGGAGGTGGCGACCGTCGAGGTGGCGTTGAAGTTGCCAAATGTCGGTGTGCTGGTGGCGGTCAAAACTCCCGAGGCGTTGGTGGTGAGGAGAGAGTTGACGGGAAGCCCCGAGAGAGTGAGCGCAGTCCCCGTAGCCGTGATATTGGCTACCGTCAAATTCCCCGAAATCAGCGCATTCCCCTGCACGCTTAAAGCAGTGGCGGGAGAAGTCGTCCCAATCCCAATGAGGCCAGCATTTGTTATCCTCATTCTCTCTACAACGTTTGCTGTACCGTCAGGAGTTGTTGATAAGACAATTCTGCCAGGCATGTCTGAAGCGCCAGGAGTTCCATCTACTTCAATGCCTATTAAGCCTGCCAGTCTAAAATTGCCGTTGTTTGCATCCATTCCTAGTCCTCTGAAATCCGCCAAACGATCTCCGTCTGAAACAATTTGCGGGCTGGCAAGTGTGCCTCTAGAAAAACGCCCGCCTATGATAGATTGTCCTGATGCATTACGATAGGTATCTAAGACAAGATTGCCACCGCCGCCAGAGTTGTCTACAACATGAAATGTAACTTCTGGATTCGCCGTCCCAATGCCCACTCGTGAATTTGTCGTATCAAGCGAAAGCAATGGTGTCGCCGTATCTGAGGTCGCAAACGAAAGTGCGTTGACCGCAGAGGGAATCGTGCTTGTCGAACTCGAAGCATAGATAAACTGTCCGCCGGAGAAGAAGATGTTGCCTCCGCCGATGGAGAGACGCGCGGTGGGTGATGTGGTGCCGATGCCGACGTTGCCG
>CAZOFN010000051.1:0-5640 GCA_964579195.1 uncultured Candidatus Saccharibacteria bacterium
CCGGAGTTTTCGTCGCGGCAGTGATCGGGGATTCGGTGTGATATGCGTTCGGTAAGCGTGTCGGCCCTAAAATTTTTACGCGCGAGGATTCTTTAATTTTCCGAAAACATAATTTGGAGCACGCGCGCAAATTTTACGAGGCGTATGGCGGAAAAACCATAATTTTAGCCAGATTTTTGCCGATTATTCGTACGTTTGCGCCAATTCTGGCCGGAGTCGGAGTTATGCGTTACACCTCGTTTCTTTTCTATAATGTCATTGGCGGGATTATATGGGCAATTGGCATGCCGGCTTTGGGATATTTTTTGGGGAGCGTAATACCGGATGTTGATCGTTACTTGCTCCCGATTATAATTGCCATTATCATTCTTTCTCTTCTTCCCACACTTTGGCATATCTTCAAGGAAAAAGAGTACCGTGACTACATTTTTTTTTTTTTTTTTCACGGAAAGTCCGGATAGAGTTTCATGTTTTGTGGTGGTTGTTATCCATATTTTTTTTACCATTTTAATCGAAGTACATCTAGCCGATTTTTTTTTTTGTGTTATAGGTCTTCGATACAATAAACCCCCACAAGTAATACTTTTTCCGCGTTAACGTATCGCCTACCGGCCGAAAGGCATTAGCATTCTGGGTGTTGAACTGCTTAATCATGCCAAACAGCGACCCGATGGTGGCCATATCCATGACATCACGCCGCGCCAAGTACATGATCCGCACTACGCACTCATATCCCATTTTCCCGATTTTATGCTCAATAGCGGCAATGACGTCTTTCTCTCCCGGCGTAATGTGCAGAAGCTTGGAGGGATCTTTTTTCGACTCTTCTTTTTTTGCCGGTGGCGCGGCAAAACGGCCAAGCCCTTTCTCGCCCGACGAAGACCCTGGTTTCAAAGCCTCTGAAATCATCTCGCCTCCTTCCTCGAAAAATGCGCCGAGAACTTCACTGATACCCGCCCACCATGGTTTCTTTTTGGGTTTGTCACGACCGGCCAGCTTGTCCACGACCGCCTGGCCGTCCTTCTGCCAGTCATCTTTGGCTCCCTGCCCAGGCGGTCCGCAAGGACGCGCGATAATCTGGTACCAGATATACTCACCGGGCCGCAGCTTCGAAAAACTTTCAGAAAACGCCGACAATGGGTCAACTTTTACCTCTTCCAGCTTTGCCTCGGTCAGCGTCGTGAAGTCCTTGTATGTCAGAACGGGATACGAGTCTTCCTTTTCAAACTGAACTTCCATACCCCACAAATCGTATTCGTCATCTGGAACGATCTGAGGGAGATCACTGGTATGATCCTTCGCTTCCGTAATGGTAACATCGGGATATTGCGCGTAGAGCTGCGCCTCCACCATATTGCGCCATGACTTGGGTATGCGAATGTAGAAGTGCATGTCGCCCGCAGTCCCCGCGATTTCAAAGCTGTAATAGAGGCGAATTTTGGGGTAGAGATAGTAGTCGCGAAATGCAGTGGGCGGGTCGTATGGCCCATGCAGCCCCGCGAACACGCGCTCCATGGCCTCGGGGCTTTTTAAAATTTCCCGCGGGATGGTAATTTCGAGAAGGCTCCAGACGGTGTTCTTCAGCTCCCGTGTCTGAACATAGTATTTATAGTTTTCCGCGGCGACATACAAAATAAGCGGCGGGAATATAATCCACCACCCTTCGCGGAGAATGTACCAGATAATCGAGAAGCCGTCGGCGAGATTTACGAGAAAGAAGTCAAACATTTAGGGTCTTCCCTACAAAGCTAAAGTTTAAAATATAAAGGCCAAAAGATATGGAACCTTTTAGACTTCAGCCTTTATCCTTTAACCTTAGTTTACACCACAAAATACTTACCGTCAGAATGACGCTGGAATAAGTCTTTATTCTGGAGATTCAGGAGAATCGTGTTTTCCTTTACGAACCGGCGATCCATGACGCGCTTTACAACTTCGTCGCGCGCTAAAGGCTCACCCGCCTCCTCGAGTACATGCTTTACCACCTCCGCCACAGTACCCGGCATATATCCCCATTCGCGCAATGCATAAAGGCCCCTACCGACAAGAACAAAGCGATCGCCGCTTTTAATCAGCTCATTGTGCACAGTCTGCGGGTGGGCGGGACGCTTCATCCACTTCATGCGGTTAATCGCATCCGCCACCGCGCGAAAATGCATGGGTTTTCCGGCTTTCTGGAGAACCAAATATGCCTTGTCACGGACTCCCTTGGGACGGATCGTAGACCAGGAAACCAGACCGTACTCGCCGTACGGATTTTCTCCGATGCCTCGCGCCATGCCAAGCATGGTACTTACCACCTGCTCCTTCGGACGAGACTTTAGTTCTTTCGATGCGTGACTCGCGATTAAATCAAGAAGTGCCTCGCGCGACACGGGACTCTTCCGCTCCTCCAGTTCATCCACCACCGACTGCAACACGCGCAATACCGTGCGATGTGCCTCTTCGGACGTGTACCAAGAAGGATGCGAGATATCCGTTTCCTGCTTTTTTCGAAACGGCTTCCCGACCGTAAGCAAAAACTCCGCGTGCGGGCGCTCGGTTTCTCGTGCAAGGCTTGTAAGCAGATGATGCTCTGCGGCAACGCCTCCGTGTTCATTTAAATGCTCTTCAATGGCTTTAAACACCGACTCGGCAAGGCCATACACCGCCGGACGCGCGAGCGCCTTCAAGCCATCCGCCTCGATTTGGCGCACCCGCTCCCGGGTAATTCCGTATTCCTTCCCGATCGCCTCCAATGTCAAACGCCGCCCGGTCTTCAAACCGAACCGCTTTTCCAATACTTCGCGAACACGCTTGTTTTCAACATTTTTCAGTAGCGTCTGCGAAACTTCCTTGGGATTAATTTGTGCCTTGATGGGCGTCAACATGACTCTAGCCACTAGCGACTAGCCACTGGATTCTAAAAACTACTTATCCCTAAACTCTAGTGGCTAACTCCTAGTCGCTAACACCGTAGCATTACATTGACAATTCTGTCAATTATACGGCTTTCTACTCGTCAAGATTCGAAACCGCCGGCGGAACGCGCGCGATGCGCGCGTTCTGTCCGGCGGTCCGCCCAGCACTTGCCGAGCACACGACCCTAGTCGGGTCGCTAGTAGAGCCAGGCCTCGGAGCCCTTCTGGGCGCAGACTTGCGCCTCCGAGATCGGGCTCCACATGTCCGCGCCGAGGTTCACGACTACCCGGACGCAGATATGGCCCTGGTTCGGGAGGCTCCCGGGAACGAAGATCCGTTCCATGTAGGGTGAGCGCGGATCCTGCCGCGGCGGCCAGACCTTCCCTGGGGCGATGACGACAGCTCTCGTCTGCACGTTGTGCGGTCGGTTGACCCAGTCCCGCGTACGTGCGGGCCCTTCGACCATCGTGTAGTAGGTGAAGATCTGGCGGAACGGGCTGTCATTCACGATGGCGAACGAGTATGGGAAGGTCCCCCCCCACTGCGGCAGGTCGCCGCCCGTCCTCGTGAACTTCACTTTGAGGGGCGATGACCTGATCTGAATGCTGCCGGCGTCCCCGTAGCCATCCGTGATGTAGACCTCACGCCGGCCGATGAGGTAGTTGTCGGCATAGACCTCCAGGAGGCACTTACCATCCGACAAGCCGACCCACTCCGTCCACCCCGTCTGGGTCCCCTCATCCCAGTGCCAGATGGGCGTGGCCCAGAAGTAGCCGAAGCCCTCTTGGTCGGTGCATCCCTGCACCGGCATCTCGAGCTCCTTCTCCGAGCGGCCGCAGTTCGTGGAAGCCACGCCCCGCCGCCCGTTCTCCGTGAACATCGTGAGGTTGGTCCTCACGCCGTAGACCTCCGCTGAGAGTGGCTGCCCGGTATGCGCGTCCTGCACGTCGAAGAAGAGAACCCCCTCCGGTGGCGTCGGCGGAGTCGGTCCGCCCTCGCCACCGCCGCCCGTCTGAGCCGACGCGACACCGGCGAACATGAAGACGAAGAGAGAAAGGGCCACCGCGAGCCTCGTCACCATTTGCATCACTTCCTCCTGGAAGTCAATACAGCGGGTTTTGCCAAGAACATGAACCCGGAAAGGACTCTATTATCCTCCCTAGCCTAGATGGTTCTTGCCACTACAGCGTTGGCTGGACAAAGCGCCAATAGTCTACAACAAAGATAAATTAGTGTCAAACAAGCTCACTTGACTCACACTAATATATAGTATATTATATTGGTGATGCTTTTACCCGAATGTTGCAGCAGAAGAGGCTGGGCTAGGCTTACAACTGCACCTTTATACATAGCCCAGCCTCTTCTGCTGCAAACACCATAACTCTATAAATGCTAACGAACACTTACCGCAAGCGTACACAAAACTACCCTCTCCCATTTTTTCTTCCGATCGGAAGAAAAAATGGGAGAGGGTCTGCTTTTACAAAAGCCAGTCTAGTGATCGCGCTGCCAGCTATTCCAAGTAACAAGCAAGGGACTGGCAAGGAATATAGAAGAGTATGTCCCGAAAGCGATTCCGATAATCAAAGTCAGTGCAAACATCTGGATGGTCTCTCCACCAAAGAAGTAAACTGCAAATAGCACGAGCAGCACCGTCAATGATGTATTAATCGAGCGGGTAACGGTCTCTTTGATACTCTGCCCTACTACGGTCTCAAACGATTCGCTTCGCTTTGCGTTCTTTAAGTTTTCTCGAATCCGGTCAAATACCACGATCGTATCGTGCACAGAGAACCCAAGAACAGTAAGAAGCGCGGTAATGAAGAGAGTATCTATCTCCACACCGTAAAAATGCCCAAGGACCGCAAATATTCCAACAGGAATCGCCACATCATGGAGAAGCGCGATTACCGTCGCCACACCATACTTCCATGAGGCTACCGGCTCTGAAACTTTGCGAAATGCAAAGGCGATGTAGGAGACAATCAAAAGAATTACGATTGCGATGGCGAGTACGGACCGTCGCAGAAGCTCCTGCCCAATCGTGGGGCCGATAGAATCAAATCGCTTTTCTACCAATTCCCCTTTTTCCCGGAGCTCACCTAAAACCTGCTGGTGCAGCTCCTCAGAGATATTCTCGGCGCGAACCAAAAATCCCCGCTCCCCTGTCGGCTGGAGAACCCCATTTGAGATACCCGCGCGCGCAAGAAGCTCGCGCATCGCTTCAAGCGACGGCCGCTCGCCCTTGTACTCGATTTCCATAAGCGTCCCACCGGTAAAATCAATCCCCAAGTTGAGTCCCCAGATGGAAAACGCGATCACCGACGCGAGGAACAAAGCGCCAGAGATTATGTACGTAATGGTGCGGTAATGGATGACACTCATACATTCATTAAACCCAAATGACAAAATCCAAATTTCAAGTAAAATCCAAAATCCCAATGATCAAAGATTTGAAACTTTGTACTTTGTATTTGATTTGACATTTTGGCTTTGAAATTTAGATTTATTTTGCAAAGCCTGATAAGTACAGCCATTTTGCGGCGTTTCCCCTCAAGGTTGCCAGTAACAATGTTCTGGTGACGGTAAGTGCTGTAAACATTGAGACTAAAACGCCGATTGCCAGTGTTGCGGCAAATCCTTTTACCACGGAAGTCCCAAGCCAGTAGAGAATTCCCGCAGTAATCAAACTGGAAATGTTTGAATCACGAATCGAGGTCCATGCGCGAAGAAAACCCT
>CAZOFN010000052.1:0-5520 GCA_964579195.1 uncultured Candidatus Saccharibacteria bacterium
GAAAGGAAAATAGCAAAACTTCTTGTCAAGAGAAGTTTTGCTATTTTCTTAGGATTTTCTGAATGAGGACTTCCGTGAACGGCTGGCGATGACCTTTCTTTTTTCGATAGCGGGTTTTAGCGTGGTATTTAAAGACAATCACCTTTTTACCTCTCCCCTGCCCCAGAACCCTGCCTTCCACCGATGCCTCCTTTACAATCGGCATTCCGACATCAGTTACCTTGTCATCAAAAATGAGCAGCACTTTCGGAAATACAATAGAGTCCCCTTCCCCATGAGGGAGCTTCTCCACACGAATCTTCTGATTTTCTTTGACGAGATATTGCTTCCCGCCGGTTTCGATTACTGCGTACATAATCGGTTTATTGGATACTGACAATCGCCAACAGATAACTGGCAACTAACGTAACGGAATGAATTTAGCAGATCGAAGCTACCTTTGCAATAGCCAGGTAGTAGAAATTCGACATAGCTAGTTTTCTACCTCTTCAAGATCCGGTGCAGTGAGTGTCATTGGTTCCATGACGCGCTTTCCCTCCGTGATTTTACGTATATCTTTATCCACCTTGCCAAGTTCTTTATATGCCGTGTTGTAGGTGCCGACTGCAGTTCCCAAGTGGCTGCCTAATTTTCGCATGTATACTTCGTAACTTCCCAGATGCCGCTCAAGTTCTTCAATATTCTTCCGAATGCCTTTCGCCGTCTCCTCAATCTCGAGTGCTCGAAGGCCTTGCAACACTGTTTGAAGATATGCAAGGAATGACGTCGGGGAAACAATGATTACCCGTTTCCCAAACGCATACTCTACCATGTCCCGCGCCTCAATTGCTCCGACTTTGTTGACCAGGAGGTCATAGAATACCGCTTCCGAGGGAATGAACATAAAGGCAAACTCCATTGTCTTCTCACTTGGTTTAACATACTTAGCCGTCTCATCAATGCGCGCCTTCAAGTCCTGTCGAAAGAGTCCTTCGTACCGCTCCCGAATGGCGGGCTCACGCGCCTCAATCAAGCGGTTGTAGTTTTCGAGCGAAAATTTTGAGTCCACGGGAATAATGCGGTCTTTGACGAAAATGGCCGCATCCACGATTGAGCCGTCTTTGAACGCATACTGCATTTGATATGACTTGTCCGGTAGGACGTTCTGAAGTACAGCCTCGAGATAATACTCCCCGAGAACTCCGCGTTGCTTTGGGTTCTTCAGAATATCCTGGAGGTTGCGCAGTTGATCAGCAAAGGAAACCACCTGCTTCTGCCCCTCGTCAACTTTCACCAGTTTCTCCGTAATCTCCTTTTCGAGCTTTCCCGATGCCTCCACAATGCGCCGCATATTCTGGAAGAGTTCCGAGGCTTGCGATTGCATGAGTTTTGCGGACTCTCCAAGACGATGGTCGAGTGTCCTATTGATTTCGGAAATTTGATTTTGGAGAAGCAAAAGCCCACCGTCTTTATGATTATCCGACCTTTGCCGCCAAAGCAAAAACCCAACCACGGCAAAACCCGCAACGAGCACTCCTATGATAAAGAAAGTTTCCATGGCAGGATTTAACACGAATTCGCCAATATACACTAATTCACGAATGAAAACCGCATTAGTGAATTTTGTATACTCGTGCCGTATTAGGATTGTTGTGCGCTATTTGCGCCTATCAGGTACTTAATCTCCTGTATTCGGGCTTTAAGTTCAGATGGCGAATCAGCGTCAACGGTAAGTCGAATAAGGCGTTCGGTATTCGACATTCTCATATTAAACCAGTATGTGGGAAATTGCACAGAGATCCCGTCGAGCGTCGAGATGACGTGGGATGCATACTTTTTTTCAACCTTCTCAACGACTATCCTGGGGTTTTGAACGTTCATAGTAACCTGGGTGAAGGATGAGTTTGATATGTTTTTCACAACCTGTGAAAGAGGCTTTGCGAGCCGGGAGACTGCGCGAAAAACCTTAAGCATTGTGAGAAGCGCACAATCAGTGTTAAAAATCTCGCGATGATATAGGTGAGTTGATGTCTCTCCCGCAAGGGCGGCTTTTCTTTGTATCATCTCATGCGGAACATGAGTTCGCCCAACCCGCGACGTATACAAGCGGCCGCCATATGACTCAACAAATGGTGCCAGAAAGCGGGAATGGGTCAATTCAAAGACAAAATCTTTTGCCTTGTGTTCCTCAAGCATCTCGCGTACTAAGATGGCAAATATGATGTCGGCTCGGATTCGAGCGCCATGCTCATCGAAGAAGGCAACTCTGTCAACATCATCATCGAACGCCGCACTTATGTGATAAGTGCCATTCTCTGCTTCTTCTATCATCAGTGCGTCAACTTCTGGCGACAGTGGATTTGGCGAATGGACTCGAAATGACGGGTCGGGGGCAAAAAACAACGGCTTGTAAACCAAAGGGTACTGTGCGAGTACTCTGGGCAGCATAAGCGAGGCGACACCGGCTGCAGCGTCTATTGCTGCACGCAAGGGGAGGATTCGCGGGACAATTTGATGCAGCCGTCTGATATAGCGGTCGGGTTCTCCCTGAATCAAAGCGACCTTGCCGAGATTCCTTTTTGCCAGAATCTTCTTTTGGAGCGCATATTTCATGATTTCCCGCATGCCGTTCTGCATTCCAATCCAGCCGATACCGGGTAAGGCAAATTTAAAACCGTTGTACTCCGCAGAGTTGTGGGATGCAGTAATCATTATGCCGCCGTGCGCAGCTTGCTGCGTCAGCGTGCTATATGCCAGTTGGGGGGAGGTTGCAATTCCCGTATCAAAGCAATTGCCGCCTGCAGCGATTATTCCCTCAATCAGGCTCTGGCGCAGGATGTCTGAGGAGGCTCGTATGTCTCTGCCTATGAAAACATTGGGGCTGCCAATGCGGTATCTATGTATCAGGAACCGCACAAAGGCATTTCCAACCTTGGCTGCGTCTTGATAAGAAATTTCAGTTGGATAGATCCCGCGGATGTCGTAGTCCTTAAATACCGCTCTCCGTAATGGCATGCCATCAGTATACAGAGCGGCAGGCCCACGGCAAAAGAGGACTAGACCCATCCGAGCCTTCCCGTAAGGGTTGCGACTGCGGAGCAATTCAGCCGGTCACCTATGGCATCATACTTTTCGAGCTCGTCTGCAAGAATCTTTTTTATCCGTAATACACCCTCCTTTGTCATGTCTTCCGCGCGCACGGTGAGATAGGGAGCTGTGTTGGAGGCACGCACAAGCCCCCACCCCGTCTTGCCTACTTTGAACCTCACACCGTCGAGTGTAAGCGAGGGATATCGACGGCCGAGACTCGTCTGAATTTTATTTATAATGTCGAATTTTTCCTCATCGCGGCAAGGAAGTTTAAGCTCTGGCGTGCGAACCCGGAGAGGAATATCGCGAAAAAGTTCGGAAAAGGGCTTGCCGGTCCGCTCAACAAGCTTCAGGAGCTGCCCGGCAGCCCATAGGCCATCGTCAATCCTGAAGTAATTTTCCACAAAGAAGAAGTGAGCCGTATCCTCACCGGCAAAGATTATGTCATCGTCAAGCCGCAGTGTTTCCTTGATTGGTGCATGCCCGTTCCGATGAATGAGGGGCACGCCTCCGTACTGCGGGACAAGCTCCTCTATCAACTGGGAACTCTTGACCGTATAGAGAATCTTCTTGCCGGGGAATCTTGTGAGAACGTCTTTCGCGAACGCCAGGGTTATGAGTTCCGGGTCGATTAACCTGCCATTCTCATCCACGAACCCCACCCGGTCGGCGTCCGCATCAAACGCAATACCGATGTCAGCTCCAGTATCCTTAACCTTTTTCTGCAAGTCAGCCATGAATTGCGGCATGTGCGGATCCGGAGTGTGGTTGGGAAACGTTGCATCCGGTTCGCTGTAGAGCTCTACTACATCGCATCCTGCTCCGCGAAAGAGATCCGGTGCGAACATGCCCGCACTTCCGTTACCGGAGTCAATAACGATGCGTAACTTTCGATTGAACTTGATATGCTTCAAGAAATATTCCTTGTACGCAGCATATCCATCTCGTTTTACATATGTCCCGCATCGCTCTTCTATAAAATCCTCACGCTCGATCATTTTTTGCATTTCCTGGAGCTCTGCGCCGAATATCGGCCGGTCAGCTTTTTCGTCCAGTTCTAAACCGTCATAGAAGTAGGCATTGAGACTTCCCGTCACGTTAGCCCCGCCGACAAATTCGCTCAAGGCCGACGCGAAGTAAACGACAGGAGTCACCGACTCCCCCAAATCGGCCACGTTGCATCCCGTGCTCAAAATCCCGTCTATGAATTCGCGAGTGAGATCTTCTGCGAACGGTCTCACTTCATGCCCGATAACAACCTCCCTGCCGCCATCGCGCCGAAGAGTGGTGCCGAATGCCTTCCCGATGGCCCGGGCGGCGGCCAGAGTTATAGTCACTCCCGGGAATGGCCCATACCACTTTTCGTATTCCTCTTTGGCTTTGTCTGTGAAATTTGCACCCGCAATGCCGCGAATATCGTACTCTCGGAAGACCGTTGGATTTATATGCATATTTCTTGATATACTTTAGTCCGCTAACTATGTATGAAGACGAGGCCTTTTCTTTTGACTTGCACGGATTATGAACTTGAAAGTCGGCATTGTAGGGCTACCGAATGTTGGAAAATCAACGCTTTTCCACGCCCTGACACAAAAAGAGGTCCATATCGCCAACTATCCATTTGCCACCATTGATCCGAATGTGGGTGTAGTTCCTGTTCCCGACTTACGACTTGAGGCACTTGCTAAAGTTTCCCGTTCCCAGAAGGTAATTCCGGCAGTTGTTGAGTTCGTTGACATCGCGGGGCTTGTGAAGGGCGCCTCTGGGGGGCTTGGCCTCGGGAACACCTTTCTTTCGCACATCAAGGATGTGGATGCAATTTTGCATGTAGTCCGTGTATTTCAAAATTCGGATGTTGTTCATGTGGACGCCATCCCCGACCCCCTTCGCGACATGGCGACCGTCCAGCTGGAGCTTGTCTTAAAAGACCTGGAAACGACCGAGAAGGCACGTGAGCGCGCCGAGTCGGAGGCGCGATCGGGGGACGCCAAAAAGATGCAACGGCGGGATACGCTGCAGAGCATTAAGAGTCGCCTCGAAAAGGAAGAGTTCCTCTCCCATTTGCCGCTCACTGAGGAGGAGAGAACAGTCGCTAGAGAAATGGGACTTTTAACCGCAAAGCCTATGGTAGTTGTATTCAATATCTCTGACCAGGAATTGAAAGACTCATGGAAGCCGATAGACGGGCTTTTGGATGCGCTTAAAAATACTCCGTACCTTGCCATTCCTGTTGGAATAGAAGATGAGGCACGCAAGCTTTCCCATGCCGAGGGGGAGGAGTTCCGCGCGCTTGCAGGAGTGGCCGAGTCGCTACTCGACCAGCTTATTCAAAAGTGTTATGGGGCACTCGACTTAATCAGCTTCTTCACCACCGGCGAAGATGAAACGCGCTCATGGACTATCCCCTCAGGTTCTATGGCCCCACGGGCCGGACGCGCCATTCACTCGGAT
>CAZOFN010000053.1:0-3961 GCA_964579195.1 uncultured Candidatus Saccharibacteria bacterium
TGCATTAGCTGGTGTTCTTTGGGGAAAAAATCAGCCAGGGGATGAAATCCTAAATCAAGAATCTTAACCAGGTCTTCCGAGATGCATAGACGACATTGTTTGACTATCATAATATAGCGGAAGTGTGTCACAATAATCCGCCAAATGCAACGGGTGTGTGGCGTTTGCTCCGAGCAGTTGATGCTATTGGGAGCGGCGGGTCGGTAGTACGGTGAACGTGTTGGGCATTAGATAGATTTGAGAAGGTTGAGAAGTTTTTCCAATAGCGTATTCAAAGATGAAACTGCTTGAGAAACGGCTGCAAGATTCTGGGTCTGCTGATTAAAGAAGGTCGAACTTGTGGATGTTGGATTCGGGGTCGAGTCTGATGGAGATGGCGCAGCCGCTGGCACACTTGAGACCGGCGCAACTTCTGCAAAATTGTATAAAACCTCGCCGCGGTTCAGAGCGTAATTATAAATTCTTATATTATCAACATCCGTATCTGTCGCCGTATCACCGATAATAATGTCTACCGCGGGAGTTTTAGCTTGAGCGGAATCCGTATTGCGATACATAGATATTCCATCCAAATAGTATTCGGATCCGCTGGAATCTTTAGTGTATACGATATGATGCCATTGGTTATGAGCTGGCTGGTTAGTATTTGTAACACCTACATAATATCCGGTATTGCGGTTCACGTATGATGCTTGGATGGGCCCGAAATTATATTGATCCCACAGTTGTCTCCAGATCCAAAAGTTTACATTCCCACCAGGATAATAGTCGCGGGAACCTTTAGAAATTAAATCCTGTCTAAAGCTTTGATTGGACCGCTGACGAAACCAGAGTTCAATCGTAAAACTATCGGGCAAATCAAACCTGCTATTGTAGGGGATCTTGGCGGAATCAGTCCCTGTCGGAATGTATAAGTACCCATTAAATTTTCCTCCACTTGCGTTAAATACCGCGTTACCAACCGTCACCGCATTCGGACTTCCCGTAATCTCATTATTGCCGTTGCCATCAAATTTCCAATAGCCGATCGGCGGCGTCGCCGGCGCAACTACCGGCACAATAATACTAAACGGCGCATTACTCTCATCGTAGCTGTTGTAGTACATAGTGCTGTACACGCGAACTTTATAATCACTGCCGACATTCGTCGTCGCAGGAACCGTCCAGCTAAAACTGCCGGAATTTGGAGTATTGTATGCTATTGAAGTGCTGTAGTTCCCCGACTTGTAGAGCTCAATATTCACCGTGGAGATATTCGTGCTGGTGGATACCCAATTAATACTGTAGGTATTTCCTGCAATCATTTGCTCACCATCATTCGGCGAAGTAACGATAAAAATTGGAAGCGTTGTCGTTGCCGTGCTTGTGGCTGTAGTTGTAACGGTTGTCGTTGCTGTAGTGATGGTTTGAGAGTTGATCTGTGGGTTTGTCGATTGGGTTGTTGGTGGTTGTACGGGAGTAATTACCGGTGTTGTGGTCGCTTCAAGAGTACTCGCAGTGGCGGTTGCAGACGAAAAAGTAGTTGCAGAAGGAAGTGTAGAAGTGGAAATGGTGACTGGTATGGTGGCGTTGCTTGCGGTGGTAGTTGCAATTTTTTTCTCAATGCCGGGGGCGATTAATAGTCCAGGCGGCACAACACCCGATTGCCTGGCACCCTCCGTGATAAGTTCGTTAACTCTCGCAAGGGTTTTGGGGCCCACTTGGCCATAACCGGTGGTCGCCGCGTCTCCAGAAGTTACGATCTCCTGCTGTGCCTGCCATTTCTGCACGGCCTTTTCTGTGAGGGGCCCGAAATAGCCGGTGACCAGACCTTCGGGGTAGATATCTTTGAATTGTTTGAGGAACTCTTGTAGCTGCTTCACATCCTCGCCTGTCGTCCCCAGACGGAGCGTCCTCGTCAGTTTCAGCTCGGCTCGTACCTCGACAAGTTCATTCCGGGTTGTTGAAATCTGCGATGTAAGTTCTTCGATGTGAGCCTGCAACAACAAAACCTGCTTTTGTAGATTGGCGACAAGCTCTTGAAGCGAGGCAATGGTCGGGGTGTTGCTCTCTGCAAGGGTAACGCTTGTTCCGGCAAGTACAGTGACGAGGAAGACAGAAACCGCGATACTCTTTCTGAAGTTCATTACACTATATAGTAGCAACAAGGTGGGCACTGGTATAGTGGGTAATGTGGCGCACCGGTGACTGAACGAGGTCTACAGTCCTTTTGTTGGAAAGGAGTATTTCAAGATTCACGGGGGATGGCCGCAATCCTTTTGAAATAATTGGCTAATGTACCCGCGAGTTTTTCTGCGTCCAAATACTTGACGGCATATGCGCGAGCGGCGTGGCCAAGCCGATCCCGCAATGCTTTATCATCAAGAAGTCTTTTGATTGCGGAGTGCATTGCTTCAACATCACCCTCTGTTACGAGCAATCCGTTTTCTCCATCTGTAATATATGACCTCATCGTGTGCGTGCGAGTGGCAACAATAGCCTTCCCCATTGCCATTGCCTCAAAAAGAGCTGTCGCGCCCATCGCATCATTGACGCCGGTTGAGGTGTCAAGCGGCACGACAACGACGCGCGCACGAGAATATTCGTTAACCAAATCCTTTAATGTGAGGAACTGCATTCTTACAAAAGATGGGGGAGTACTGTGCGCACCAACACGGGGTCGTGTTGCCGCGAGCACCTCCACATTGAGGTCTGCGCACGCTTTAAAAAGCGTTTCCCAATCCCTGTCAGGGTCAACTCCCGCCGCGAGCACCATGCGCTTTTCTTCTACGGCTCTTGGTTTGAAGAAATCAATATCAACTCCAAAAGGGATATATGCAATGCGCTTTGCGAGATGTGGAAAATGCTTCTTGAGCCGTTCCGCCTCTTCCTTGCCAACGGTAACAATGCCGGATGCATGTGACGTGATAAAACGAAATAACTTTTGCTTGATTGTCGTTCCGCTGCCAATCAATCCCATAATGCTGAAATCGTGCATGACCCACAGCGGCCGTTTGAAACGGAACATTACCTGTGCAATGGTAAAAAGCAACTGGCTGTAAAAAGCTCCGGCAGTAAAGATGATGTCATAGCGAAAAAAGTGAAAAAAGAACGGAATGTGTGCTCCATAGTTTCCAAAGACCTTATGCCGCAGGAGTTTCGCAATTTTATCGGGTAGATATTGTTCAAGCTCGATATGTTCCGCTTCAACACCAAAACGAGGCAAGCGCACCATACCCCATGCGCCATCACCGGGGTCCTCGCCTTTTTTAACCTTCTCTACCAACCCGCCACGTATGCCACTGAAAAGATACAGAACACGGATCATTCGACTTATTGTGCCTGCATCGAGCCTGCTTGGCAAACGAAAGCACCACGCGCACAGGCTTTTGCTCGCTCGCGCATGGGAACAACGACATCACGAATCACAATTATGGTCAAGTTTCCTCAGCTTTGTTTTATTGCTAGACTTGCTGCACTTCCCAATATGCTTTCAGAATTGACATCGTTGCGTGCGTCCGCTCCTTACGGTACGACCTCAGAGGGGGTGCCGGGAAATATGCGAAAGGCGACTGAAAAAATGCGTATCGGCTTCATCGGCATGGGCAAGCTCGGCCTTCCCTGCGCGCTTGCTATGGATATGCACGGGCACGACGTGATGGGTTATGACATTGACGCGAGCCGTATGCAGAAACGCACCATCAACTATCGGGAAACCGGGCCTGACGGCGTGTCACCGCTTGAGCCCACTCTCCATAAAAGCAATTTACGATTCGGATCGCTGGAGGAGGTGGTGAGACACGCCGAAATAATTTTTGTTGCTATCCAGACACCGCACGAAGAGCGCTACGAAGGGACCACGAGGATCCCCGATGAACGCGTTGACTTCAATTATGACCATCTGGTAACAGGTGTGGCGCAACTTTCGCGAATAATCGGAGAACTTAACGAAAACCGGATCGTGGTAATTATCTCCACCGTG
>CAZOFN010000053.1:3971-5254 GCA_964579195.1 uncultured Candidatus Saccharibacteria bacterium
ATGCAAACGTCATGATGGAAATCTGCCACAAAATCGGTGGCACCATGGATGTGGACGCGGTGACAGACGCCATGAAGCTCGCGACGAACCGTCTCATCAGCCCTAAGTATCTTGGTGCCGGTATGGGTGACGGTGGCGGGTGCCATCCGCGCGACAACATCGCAATGTCATGGCTCTCACGTAAACTCGATCTCTCATACGACTTTTTTGATGCACTCATGACCGCGCGTGAGAAGCAGACCGAGTGGCTTGCCACACTCATGCTTGAACATGCGAACCTCCCCAAGGTTATCCTCGGAAAAGCATTCAAGCCGGAAACGAATCTCACCGTCGGTAGCCCTTCAATACTTCTGAAAAATTTACTCGAGGAGATGGGGCACGAGGTTACCATGTATGATCCGTATCTTGACGGTCCGATGCCGGAGTGGGGAGCGAGTGTATTTTTCATCGGCACCAAACATCCGCAGTTTGCACATATGGCATTCCCCAAAGGATCGGTCGTCATCGATCCGTGGCGTTATATTCCGAAGCAAAAAGCTGTCACCGTTATCCCTGTCGGCACACCTAGAAAGTGGGATATGACATACCCCAAGATTTCCGTTGTCATTCAATGCTTCAATCGCGAACAATACGTTGCCGAGGCGATAGAGTCAGTCATAAACCAGGGATATCCCAACCTTGAATGTATCGTGATCGACGACGACTCCACGGATGGGAGCTGGGAAGTAATTCAACGCTACAAAGACCGCTTGACTTACTGCGAGAAATGGCCGGGCAAACGCACATCTCCCATTTATGCATTCAACCGCGGGTTTGCGAGATCAACCGGCGAGATCTTGTATTCCCTGAATGACAAAAACAAACTCATGCCCGGCTCGCTGTTTGCCGTCGCAAAAGTATTCAGTGAATTTCCCGACATTGAGTGGCTCACCGGCATCGGCCTTTTGATTGATCGCGAGGGGGTTATTGCAAACGTGATTCCGGTCAGAAAAGATTTCTATGAGCACCTTGTTGGCTTCCCATGGGCGATACAACACGAGTCCACATTCTGGAGACGCTCGCTGTGGGAGCGCACGGGAGGAACACTCGACGAAGAATACCCGTGGGCATTCGATGCAGGTCTGTGGCGAAAATTCTTTTTCGAGACCAAACTTTATCATCTAAATACGATCCTTGGTGCGTATCGGAAAACTCCTGGAGCAATGAGTAGCGCACGCAAAGAGGAATTTTACGGCTATTATGCAAAAGCCCGTGAAGACATGCGCCGCAGGGCATCAGCATCG
>CAZOFN010000054.1:0-3320 GCA_964579195.1 uncultured Candidatus Saccharibacteria bacterium
AGATTTTGCTTCACTCCTTCCTCATAGCTTAATATGGTATAAAACATGCTGTCAACGATAGGTGACATTCAAAAAATTATGTATTCAAGTTAGCGTCAACTGAAAATAACATAATAATAGTCAATAAAATGGCTTTAAAAAGCCATTTTATTGACTTATCCACAATTCTTGATAACTTACATTGACAATATTATTTGTGTGGATATACTGTTGAGTTAGGTACCATTAACAGACCATTGAGAGCGGGCAGCTGGAATCTTGGTCGGCTCCAGTCCTGATTACTGCGGATGTACCGCCGCCCGCTCTCCCGAGGAACCGAAATTGAATAAAGGTTCCTCAGGAGAGCGGAGTCGCTCAATGCAATCCATCAATTATTTCAGCAATATGCGAGTCATAATAAGCCCGAGAGAGCGAACGAAGTTGCCGGCGGGGCCCGCCCCGCCGAAATCATGAGGAGATAGAGTACAAAAAGAAGTTCGCGATATCATCGAGGAGAATTACACACTTGGGAGGTTCTTCTCTCAAAACGCTAAAGCCGGCTCTCTGCCGGCTTTAGCGTTTCAAACTTGAATTTCACCTCATTCTCGCAGCAGCTTTCAACTACTTTGACTCTGAACTAAAATGTGGTCGAGAGACAAATCAGACGAAACCCTTCAAGTAGATTCGATCACTCTTTCCCAAGGCTCCGCGATATCCCAGAGCTTGTAAAAGAGGAACGCAAAGCTTCGCTTTAGGCGATTATTCTCAATCACAAGCGCGATTAACTGATCCACCGCTACAAGCGCGATCTTGTTCTGATAGAGATATACGCTCGTGCTAAACAATCCGCCGTCATCCGCGAGAATTCGCAGTTCTATGTCATGACTTATACTCCAGGGATATTTTTTTGCGAACGCGTTGAGTTCTTCTGCCGAAAATGTATCAATTGTAAGCGACTCGATGTGGCGCTTATGCATTTTGTTTATCAAACTCATGAGGTACTGCTCACCAAACTGAGTTACCAGCACGTCCGCTTTCGTCTCAATGGCGAGTAATTTATCTTTCACCGGATCAGTATGCAAACACATATCCTCATAAACGTGTGTTAATGCCTCGCGCCCCTGGAAAAATTGAAGGGCCGGTTTCTCAATAGCGACATTTCGCAGGGCCTCAAGCGTTGGGAGAAGGTTCCTTAATTTATCCAATTCTTGTTTCTTCAATTGAAAAAAACTCTCTGGTGGTTCAGCCACAAATCGCTTTCTTTTCCCAAAGATCGTAGTTGAAACCAGACCGCCCTCGGCTAAAATCTCCAAAATCTCATAAACGGGAGTCCGTTTGAGTCCTGACTTCTTCGATAGGTCAGCGATACTGGAAGGTCCGAGTTCCAAGAGAGCAAGATATGCATCCGCCTCCTTTGCTTTCAAGCCTACTCCCATCAAGTCTTCGCGAATTGCCATACTTACCTAACTATATAAAATAACGGAATTTCCGACAATATTTTGAAATTGCGTGTAAGTAACTAAACAAATGCCAAAATACAAGAAATAAATAAGGCACAGCAACGTTGAAGATACATCAAGAATATTGTCATGCATAAGAGACTAAGCTACCATCGAGCTCATGAAAAAGACATTTATCCTAGTGGCAGCCCTCTTTCTCCTTGGCGGTCTGTACGCGGTTTCTTATATGAGCAAAAGCAAAAAAGCGCCCATTAAAGTCGGCGTGCTTTTGCCGTTGAGCGGGGACGTTGCCGTCTTTGGAGAGAAAGCGATGAAAGGATTCCTACTCGCTGAATCACTCTACTCACAAGACCGCGTCCAGTTCATTTACGAAGATACGGCGGGGTATGACGCCGCAGGAGCTGTACGCGCCGCAAACAAATTGTTGGCTATCGACAAAGTGAATCTTTTACTGGGACCTTACGGACCCGAACAAGCGCTGGCAATTGCGCCCCTCGCGGAAGCGAGGGGAATGCCGGTCTTTGCCTTCTCTCTTTGCAGTCAATCATTCACCGCGTATAAAAATTTGTTCTGCGGTTATTCCCCTTCAGAGCAGCAACTTCAAACCGCCCTGCCATTCATACAAAAAAGCGGCATAAAGACGCTTGCGTTAGTACTGGAACAATCCGATTATGGAATCGAAACCGGAGCAATTATGAATAAAAAGGCCAATGAGACTGGCTATACCGTCGTGCTCGAAAGCATGATTCAAGGAAAAGACAAAGATTTCCGAACACTGGCTGCAAGAATACGAAAAGAAAACCCAAATGGCGTCTTTATCGCAGTTATTGATCCACGTCAGGCATTTAATTTTTTCAAACAACTGTATGAAATGGGCTATCGCGGCATACGTGTCGCCTATATAGATGTAGATCCTAAGTACCTGAAAGAGTACGGGGTTATTGCGGAAGGCATATATGCACCCGGAGTTCTTCCCAACAACTACTCCGATCAATTTACGAAGTCATTCAAAGAAAAGTATCACGAAGACCCCGATCTCTATTCAGCCGTGGCATACGACCTTACCCGGCTGACCATCGAAGCCATAAAGAAAAACGGCTGGTCCACAAAGAATTTAGCAGAAAAAGTCATTGGGAATACGGTCTCAGGCTCCGCGGTTCCGGGAGTAAAATTCCTTCAAGATCGCACGGTTTCTTTCCCGCTTGAACTCCAAGTCTCCAACAACGGCAGATACGTAAAGGCGGAGTACTGACGAAACTACGAAAAGGTGCTCTCGGTACGGCATTTTGATAATCTCTCTTTTTGCTCTCTCGATAGGTGGAGCAGAATGAACCTTAGCCGCAACCATCGTGGAGTTCCGCGAGTATAAGCAAATCAAAGCGCAAAGCCGAGCCTTTCGGCTCGGCAACGCCCTGCCTGCCTACCGGCAGGCAGGCAGGGCCACTTCAATCGAACTTTCCCTTTCTCTCTAAGCTGAACGACGGTAAGTCATCATAATTTCGAACCTCGGGCGAGGGACCCGCAAAGAGAAATTATGATGACTCACGAATATTACTTCAGCGTCACGACCGCGCCAGCTTCTTCCAGCTTCTTTCTCATTTCTTCCGCATCAGCCTTCGCCACTCCTTCTTTTACGACTTTCGGTGCCGCATCCACCATGTCTTTGGCCTCTTTCAAACCAAGGCCAGTGATTTCGCGAAGCACCTTAATCACCGCAATTTTCTGCTCGCCCCCGGCGGTCAGTTCTACAGCAAAAGTAGATTTTTCCTCCTTTGCACCGCCTTCATCACTTTCTGCGGGTGCCGCCCCCGCCACCATCATGGGCACTGCGGCGGAGACACCGAACTTGTCCTCAAGTGCTTTCACAAGCTCTGAGAGTTC
>CAZOFN010000054.1:3330-5252 GCA_964579195.1 uncultured Candidatus Saccharibacteria bacterium
CTAAGATCTGATCCTTGTTCATATTGGTACTTGAATCATGAGTGAGGAACCATGAATCAAGGAATTATCTGATAATTTTGTTTAATTCTTGATTCTTACTTCTTCGTCGCAATTTGTGCCAGCGCCACGACCAATTTGCGCTGATTGCCTTGCAAAACATTCATGAAACCCCGAATTGGGCTTATCAACACGCTAACCAACTGACCGATGAGCTCCTCTCTTCCGGGCAACTTTGCAAGCGCTACGACATCTGCTCGAGAAAGCAGCCTACCCGCTAATACTCCACCGAGAAACTGGAAGGTGTCGGGATTCTCCTTCCGGAATTTCGCCAGAGCCTTTGCGGGAGATACCTCGTCACCATACCCGAACATCACCGCCACCTCGCCCTTTTCAGCCTCGGGAAGAAAGGGGAGTAACGCCTCGTCGAGAGCCTTCTTTAAGATGGTCCTTTTCGCAATTTTGTATTCTGCATTTTCCCGTCGGAGCAGCCGGCGGAGTGTTTGCTGTTTATTCACGGGGAGGCCATGCGCGCGCGAAAAAATCAGGATTGCCTGACGCTTTATTTTTTCGGAAAGTGCCTCCTTCAGTGCTATTTTGTCTTGTCGTGTCTTGGGCATACCAGTAAGAACAAGAATCCTCGGCGGAACTAGAGCCGGATAAGGGGTCTGTTGCCAATATTTGTTCGCTTACGGCTCCAAATGTTAGACAAAGCCCTTTAACAATAAAAGGCTCCTAAAAGCCCCCCAAAAACAATCTTATAAAAAGATTCGAGATACGTACCCGAGTGTCATCGGGGCTCCTCGGCAAGGCTTATGGCGCTGAGACTCAGCTACTGCTTGCGGTCTTTGAAGCTCGTGAATTTGCTGTTGGGATGGTATCAGCCTCGCTCTCGCGTGTCAACGTCTCGAGCTTTATTCACAATCTCTTGACTCGTAGGACATGAGAAGGTGCTATATTAAGAAAAAGGTCGAGTCCGCTAATTTTGATGCAAACAAAATGAACGCACGACAATTTCTTCTCGTAGGGGGCGCCGTTTTGATTCTTATCGGCATTCTCGGATTTGTTGGTGTCATCGGGCCAACCCCGGAGCAGAGTGTCTTCAACAAGGCCGGCCTTGATTGGTGGTTCGATAACGGCGAGAACTGGGCGCACTTGATACTCGGCATCGTTGGCATGCTTGCCGGCTTCGCCCTTCCCGGAGCTTTGCAAAAGCCCCTCGTCCTGGTTCTCGGCGCGGTAGGTGTTCTCGTCGGGCTTTACAGCCTCCTGATTGGGCAGGAATTCCTGGGAGCAAACCTGGAAAATCCCGCTGATACCCTTCTCCACATCGTTGTGGGAGCGTGGGCACTATGGGCAGGTTCCCGACCAGCCTAAATTGACCAATACCGTATAACCCAAAAGGCCGCCTCGAGGCGGCCTTTTGGATTTGATGGACACTCCCCATTTTTATGCTAAGACAATATGGAGGAGGAGAAGATGAGACCACCGACCACGAAGTTCATCAAACGGATCATCGGGTCCGCGGTGAGTGACGAGGACTGGCGGAAGATACTTGCACTCAATCTTCCGAAGAAGACGCGAGAGCTTCTTCTCATGCTCGAGAAAAGCGACAATGAGCCGTTCTCCGAGGAAGCCTACAAGGGAATCGGGATCGACTGGCTCGTCCCTATCTACCTCTCGCACATCAATCTGCCGTTCCGGAAGGCCAGCCTTCCGTACCGAATCCTCGCGGTCACGCAAGCGGAGACGCCGGGCAACCGGCCAGCTCCGACAAGCGGCCGGCGGCACGTCCGGCTCTACACGGTGGAGGTCGGCGAGCGTCCTCGCCGACCCAGACAGCCCCGTCGCAGATGACGGGGCTGTAGCACTTTTCCACCCGGAGGGAGAAATCCTTAACGGTGTTTCTCCCTTCCGACGGGAGC
>CAZOFN010000055.1:0-5138 GCA_964579195.1 uncultured Candidatus Saccharibacteria bacterium
TCTCGGCGCGGGAAGAATCGCGGCTGGAAAATAAATAAATTCGCGTACGGCACGTCATGGAACGTGCTTTTATTTTTCTCTACAAATATGCGCTGGGGCTATCGGGTATTAGCTCCGCTTTCGCGGAGTTATCCCCGGCTCGAGGGTACATTCCAAGGTATTACTGAACTCGTTCGCCACTAAACATTTTAATCCGTCGTCTTGATGTAATCGCAACTTCTTCATGAAAGACTTCGTTCGACTTGCATGCCCTATCCACGCCGCCAGCGTTCATCCTGGACCAGGATCAAATCCTCTAATAGATATCCGTCACCTACTTGTTCGTATTCGGGTATTCCTACCCAAAATAAACTTGTAGGTGCCGGATGAGAACAGGAGGGAGAAAAGTACCACATCACGCGCGTCCCGGTGCCTTCAGGGGACGCGCGTGAGTGACGGAGGTGAGCATCTGAGCGGAGCCGCCGGGGCCAACTAGTCGTCGCCGTCTTTGACGTCATCGCGGGTTGTCATCGCCGCGAGAAGCTCGCGGATGCCACTGGGGTCTTGCGACCCGTTTCTCGCGCGAGCGGCCAGCACTCTTGGCTCAGGCGAGCCGGGCGAGCGACCTTGCATCCACCGCATGGCACGGCACTGCAGGAGCTCGAACCGCTCGTGGCGATCGGCATCCCGCCAGACCGGGAATGTCTCAATCCTCGGATACCGCTCGCGCACTCTCTCCACAGCTGCATCTGCATGCAGCGCGGGAAAGAGCATAAGTACCGCGACCTTCGGCAACAGGTCATCGAGACCGTCCCAGTCGATGTCCGCCGGACCGTGGAGGAGCAAGTACAATCCCATCGCCTTCCCCTTCATCACGTCGAGCTGTTCACCGCATGCCGGTGCGCCGCACTCCTTAATACTTCTATCCTCTTCTCCCTCCTGTTCTCCTTCGCCCTCCAAAGCGTTATGCGAAGGAGGGTTGCAGGTCGCCTTCACCTGTGAAAGCTTCAGCGACCACGTCGGAACAGTTGGAATTTTTCCAGGTTTACCCGCCGAAGCTCATCCGAGCATAGGCGGGATTGTCTCATTCAGAATTGCTTCTAAATGAAACGAACTATTTTGTGCTACGTATTCAAATTTCAAAGTCCTAGCGTGTCCTTTCCCTTGAGAAATAACACACCCGCCACTGCCTCCCAAAGAAGCAATGGCGGATGTATTGTATGCAACGTTTGTAAATTAAACGCCTGAATTTTATACGGAGCGCATCGGGCTCTCGCACCTATTCAGAGTCTAACGACGGTCAAAACTGAACGTGCTTACTATTATAGGCGCTCAAAGGCCGATGTCAATCCAGGCGAGCGTAAGAGTCCCAAGCCTGCTTCGCCCGAGCTCGGGCGAAGCAGGCTCTAGGCGTACCCTCCACCGCTACCCGAGAAGGGCGGGGGCCCGGGCGGCTTCTCATACCGATGACGAAGTAGAATCTCAGCCCCACCTAAAAGTACAATAGCTGCGGCAATACCAACGTAGATAATTCGCGTGGCAATGCCGCAGTACCAGAAAAATATTGCAAACACGAACAACCACGCTCCCATACCTACCTTGAAACCAACCTCACGGAGCGTTATGCCGCATTCGTCATGAGCCATCACTACGAGAATGAGGACCGATACAAGCAGGCCTGCCGTGCTTGATATCAGCACAGTATCCATTACTACCTCCTCTTCTAGCCTTTACTATTGAGCGCAAAAAATCAATCCGGCAGTGCAGGCGGAGGCGGCGCACGAGAGACAACTCCTAATTTACAGGCTGCGTGAACCTTCGCTATAAAACCAAGCCCCATACTTTCTTCATCTACTCTGTCGTCCCTTTCTTTCTTTACTTCCTTCCACCCCGCACACCAAAACCGATGAGGCTACTACTGCTGCTTTCTTTTCCTTCCGTATCCTGGAAAGAGTTTATCGTGTGGTTGCATCATCTTTTCCCAATAACCAAACTGCCTCCAAAGATCAGCGAAGCCGAGACCGTGAGAGTGGTACACGGCAAATTTGAGATCGCGAATGATGATAAAACCGCAAGAGAGCCAATATGCCGCCCACTCGCCATCCTCTCCGCCCGCCGCATGCGCCTCATCGAAATGATGGCGTTCCCACAAGTCGCGTCGAATGAGCGCATTTGTATTTCCCAGTACTCCCATGCCCGGCTCTGTAATGATTTTGTTGCGACGAAACCAGTGCCGCAACCAATTCAGGTACCGATTAAAGAGAACCTTTTCCCATATAGATGCATCCGGCAGCGCCCATACCGGGCCATAGACACCGCATACGCGCTTGTCAGCAAAGTGAGAGACACCGTCCGCGAGCCATGTCCGAGATGAAGGAAGTGAATGCGCGCTCAAGATGCAAAAATATTTTGATGCCGCTGCCTTCCCTGCCAAAACATTCAATGCTTTGGGATAGGTAAACTCTGCCGGTAGAAGGCTAAAAATCTGAATAGGGTAGCGCCGGGCAATCTCGAGCGTCCTATCGCGTGACCCCGAGTCAAGAATGAGAACTTCAAAATTGCGATACGTCTGACTGAAAATTCTTTTCAAGCACTCATCTACCCACTTCTCTTCATCCTTTGTCCGCAAAAGAATCGAAGTCTCCGGCATAATGAAAAATCGTCAGAAATTAAGACGTATGTGTTTACGTCTTGGCAAAACTAATTTACTGGTAGGCAGGCGAAGCCCTTCAAAAAGAGACCGAAAGCGCTCGAACAGAGCCTCGACTTTCTCACGGCGCCCCAACGCTTTTAGCACTGCTCGAAAGCCTCGTCCATCCTTTTCTAAACGTTCGCGTATATTCGCGATCGTATTTTCGCTAACCTTTAACCATCGTCGGATATCTTTGTAGGAATATTCTTTCTCCAAAAGGAGGGCAATAAGAATGCGCTTACCCAACATTGCCTTTTCTGTACGCGTGAGCAGATCCTGAAAAAAGAAATTGAGCGTTTCTTTATTACGGATAAGGAATACGCCGTCTACGATATGTGCTGCAAGCTCATCAACTTGTTTTGGGGTAAGCGGATAACGAGAAAGTCTCGGCATATCACGCATTACTATAATACTAGCTAGTATTATAGTACATTACATCATTGCTAATTCAATGGCTCTCTGATGCATACAGAACGCTATGTATTCAATTCAGTTTTGTGGCGGTGCAAACAGGCTCGATTGAGAGGCGCGGAGTTTTTCAAGGAGCACGTCATAATACTTCTTAATATAAGGGGAAATAGCGATACGTTCAGTTTTATGTGCTATCAACATTTCGAGCGTTATGCCATTCTCTTTCCAGTTGCGCCCGCCATCTAGATAATTGTTGAGTATGGGGAGTAGCTTATCGAGAGCATAGACAAATTTGCTTTCAGCATCAGTTTGATTTTCATAGTTATGAATCAGACTATGGAGGTCTCTAAAATCTGGCAGTTTTTGCTGTAATTGAATTGCCGCGGCCTGCTCACGTTTTGCTTTCTCCTCGAGATCGGCGCCGTATGTCGGCGTATCGTCAGCATATACTTCCACAAGATCATGAACCAACGCATATTGAATCACGCGTTCTAGATTGAAAGGCAGCTTCTCGCTGTTTACCAAGTACCATGCGACCATTGCGAGTTGATAGCTGTGCTCGAAGTCGTTTTCTTTGCGATCTTCGCCACGCACCAATGTTGCCCGCTTTACTTGCTGGAATTGGTGGAGTAATTCAAAGAAATGGAGAAGACGATCCATGCTATCGAGTGCGCTGAAAGTTACGTCTCCATTCTGCAATCTTTTTATGGTTTCCGGAAAGTAGCTCTTTGGGCACCCGATGTGACTTCCCCTTATATTTGAATACCTCCGGGCGGGTGTATTGAGGGTATTCTACGGAAACAACCGCCCCCTTCTCCTTTTTTACAGAGCTGAAGCTCTCCTCCTTTAGTGAAGCCTCGCGAATAGCTCCGGGAAGGAGGCGGGTAATGGCAGAAATTACGACCATCGCTACCACATCGCCGTCGGTGAGAACATACGGGCCAATAGAAATTTCTTCCGCGTTCAGCGCTTTTACGACGCGCTCATCAATGCCCTCGTAACGTCCAGCAATAAAAATCAACTGCTTGTATTTCTTCGCCCAATCTTGTGCCATCTTCTGATTAAATTGCTTGCCTTTCGCCGAAAACACCACAACTTTTGCCTTGTCGCTTGTCGCTTGTCGCTTGTCGCTCGATCTTGCGCGCGTAACCGCGCGCAAGATCGGCTCCGCCATCAACACCATTCCTGCTCCTCCACCGTAGGGCTTGTCATCCACCTGGCGATGTTTCCCTTCTGCAAAGTCACGGAGGCCATGTGTCTTTACCGAGATGATTTTTCGCTCGCGTGCGCGGCGCAAAATCGACGTATTCAGATACGGCTCGAAAATGTCCGGGAAAATGGTGATAACGTCAAATCTCATGATAGTCGGGCTACCCCCTTACGTCTTCTTAGTACAGGGAGGCGCCATGGAAACCACCAGATGGCTCGCACTCTGGCTTACAATTGCAGGGATTCTTTTCCACTTCTTCGTGGCTTACTTCTTTGCAAATAACCGTCCGCTTCGTTTCCTCGCGTGGGGAGTTCTTTATGCAATCACGGTAATTCTCATAGGTCTTGCCGGCCTGCAAGCGCCACACCTGATTCTCAGGTGATGGCGCTTATCTCTTTATACATGATACCTATCTTTTTGCGACACTATTGACATTATATAAATATTAAGTTATAACATTATAGCTACTTCATATACCACGCCTGGACCCAAAACCCGCTATAAGCGGGCAAAGCGAAAGGAGCAGGAGATGCGGCGAATGGTCGGACTGGCTCTGCTTACCCTCATGGTCGCGGGCTCGTTGGTCCCAGCCGTGGCCGAGTCACCACAAGGGCCGGAGGCCCGCGACGTGCTCCGCGCGGGCTTCAACGGTTTCGAGAAGTACTGTGGCCGGTGCCACGGCGACATGAGCCGGGAGAGCACGGGTGAGCTTACCCTGAGCTTCGAGAGAGCTCGGGAGCTCGCCCAGCAACAGCACCGGCGGCTGGCGGCGCCGCTCTTCGACTAGAACGGCGCGCAGCGGACGCGGCGCTCGGTGTTCGCCCGAGCGCCGCGTCCAGACTTTCA
>CAZOFN010000056.1:0-5100 GCA_964579195.1 uncultured Candidatus Saccharibacteria bacterium
CTGGAAGCGCCAATATTCCGACGAATCTCGCCAAGATCTTCGTGAAATTCAGCCAGTCTACCATGAATGCGTCCACTCTCAGTGGAACGAACATCGGGCTCACGAGCAGCGCGGGGTCAGTATCGCTGTCTTCGTTTTCGTTTACCTCCTCAAGCAGCATTCTTTCGTTCGTTCCGGCGTCTTTGGCGGCGAATACCAAATATACATTGACGATCGGCACCGGTGTGCAGAACGCCAACGGGGGGGCATTGCCTCTGGCGTATACCGCTACCTTTACGACGGGCAGCGGGACGGATACGACCGCACCGACCGTTATCGGCACTGTGCCAGCAGTTGGGAATACCTTGCTCGCAAACTCCACCACCTTTATTTTCATCACGGACGACAGCCTGGATCCTACCACGGCCACTTCGGGCGCTGTTACGCTTGTTTCCGGCGGCAACAATTTGCCCGGGACGGTGAGTTACGATCCGGTGACTAAGGAGGGGCGTTTTGCCGCCACGAACCCATTGCCGGTGAATGTCACGGATCTTACGCTGACGCTGGTTGGAGGTGCATTGAAAAATGTCTCTGGTACTGCCATTGCAGCCAAAACGTATACGTGGAGTACTGAGTCAACGAATTCAGCGTAGCTCCCACGGTGCTCTTTGCCAACGCCGATCAGTTCGGTCTCGCAGTTTCTTTTAGTGAGGCAGTCAAGGAAACCGATGCGACCACCCTTGCGAACTATACCTTGACGGTCGGGGGGAACAGCGTGACGCTTTCGGCGTTAGCCGGCCATGCGATAACGTATGATGCCACACGCCGTACCGCAAAAATTTCCGGCATTGCGCTGCAGCCTTCCGCTGGCTTTACCATCACCGTTTCGAACGTAAAAGATGTTTCCGGCAACGCTATGTCGGGCAGTTCTTCCGTTTCCGGCACGGTGCTCTCGACGGCGAGCTCAGGAGGATTACTCGGTCCGGGCGAGACGTCAGGTAACTTTGGTCCGAAGTTCACTGACTTCAGTTCAGCAGGCATCGGATTTATGCCCGGTATGAAAGTCATGCCCATGAACGCTTTCGTTTCGGCATCTACCACCTATGGGTTTGAAATCCCTATTTCAAAGCAGGTGCCCGCAAGCGGGAAGATCGTTATTACGTTCCCCTCTAGTTCAGATTACGGAGTATGTTGTGCGGCAACCAGCTCGAGCGATAACCCGTTTCTTTCCGAACAAAATAAGGATATCAACGGGCCCGGGACTGGACTGGTTGGTTTTAGCGTTGTGACCGTGAGCGATATTGCAAAGACCGTGACCTTAACGCTTGACACCGCGACGCGTTCCGAAAACAGTGATACCCACGACTTTCTCCGCTTTGCCGTAAATGATGTGAGGAACCCCTCGATTCCCAAAGGCCTCGATAGTTCGGGTTATGCGATTGATATCAAGACGCAAAACGCCGCAGGGGCGGTACTCGAGTCATTTACTTCCAACCCTGTGTACATTTCAGGAGGCGCTATCGGCGGGTCAGCCACGACCACAATCAAGGGGACAGTATCCGGCAACGGGGGGAATCTCGCGGGGGTAACGGTTCGCATGATGTCGCCGCAAGTAGGCTCATTGTCGGCTACTACCAACGGTTCGGGTACCTATCAATTCACGAATGTACCGGTCAATAACCAGATCTCAACGTTCGGGACAGCCGGCAGCGAGTATATGTTGGCGACTGACCCGATTGTGAGTCCTACCGGGACCTCTACCGTCTTTTTTGGCGAGCCTATGCCGACGCCAGTTCGCGCGACTTCAACGAGCATCATTACGCGTGATTTCGCGCTGACTTCGACCGGTTCTGCAGTGAACTTTGCGGTAAAACTCACGGGCGATAACAGCGCGAACGGTATTTTTTCAGCGAGTGAGAAGATTGATGTCTTTGCCGGCGGTCCCGGGCGTTTTACGGTGCAGACGTACACCACACAAGCTACCAATTACAATGCGACTACCATTGTGACTATCCCCCTGCCTCAAGTAAACGGAAACTGGGGCATCGGCATTGGGCCGGCGATGCCTAAATCCATGGGCAGTATGAGTTTTGGCCCTCCGCCCTCGCCCAACTGGGCCGTGCCGAAGCCGGTGAACGTGGTTATCTCGGGCTGCCCGAGCGCATGCACCACAGCCATCGACGGCGCATCGGCGACCTCCTACACGTTTACGGCGCAAACGGCCAATCGTACGATCTCGGGTATCTTGAAGGACGCGTCGGGTAACGCTATTTCCAGCGCTGAAGTTTTTGCCGTTTCTCCCTCCAGTGGCGTCGGTAATCACGGACAGAGTTCCGCTTCGGGCGCTTTCAGCATCAAGATCACGGACGGGTCATACTCGGTGGGCGCTTTTGTACCCGGGGTTGGAAGGTCGCGTGAAGTAGCGGTGGTAGTAAGCTCGGCAGGAGTGTTTGTTGATGGTTCAGCCAGTGCCTCGACGGGATCTACCGGCGCCAACCCATTCGTGCTCACCATCAAGAAGTCAAGTTACACCATCACGGGCCGCGTGACTGACGGTACGAATGCGGTCTCAAACGCTCCGGTGTTTGCTTTCAGAACAGACGCCCCCGGACATATTGACGCCATGACCGGCTCGGACGGCACGTATACACTCTACGTTGATAACGGCACGTGGAAAGTGAATACATTTATTCCCGGATTCGGTCCGATGACCGAGCAGACGGTGACGATTAGCGGGTCAAGTCAATCCGACATTAATTTCTCGCCTTCAACCGCGACGAGCTTCAAAACAATCAGCGGGACGGTCTTCGAATCGGCGGACGCGACTGTTGATAGCGGCGAGGGGGTTTCGGGTGTAGTAGTTCGCGTCTCTGGCACGAATGGGACAAATGAAACGGTAACAGGATCCGACGGCACGTTCTCTGTTCGCGTTCCCTCCGGTACGTACACCATTGTTGACATCTTCAAGCCGGGTTACGGAAGGATTGCGCCTCTTGATGAAAACTTGGCAGCGATCGGGACTATCAATGCGACCGCAGACGTCACTCAGCTGATTCGGATTAAGACGCGGCGAACGGTGACCATAATCGTGAAAGATTCAGACGGCAATCCGCTTGTGGTGCCGAAAGCTTTCATTGACCTCTTCGACCCCGCCAAAAACTTCGGGAATCACGCGGAAATCACCAATGGTACCACGACCACCATTCAGATTGCGGATGGCGCCAGTTCCACGATTCGAGCGTTTATTCAGGGAGTTCCACCCGCCAATATCTCGGTAGCTTCCGATTCCGGTTCAACATTGGTACTGAGTGGGGTCCTCGAGGTCAACGGCAATGAGGCGATTAAGATAACAGTGAATACGTCAACCGCGGCCCTCTCGACGGTTTCTGGGATAATCTATGCTGGTTCGGCGGTGTCAGGGAATGAGCTTGCGAGCGCCTGGGTACAGTTCGTTGACCCAACGAACAACGTGTCGTTCGGCACGCAAGCAACGTCCAGCGGCATCTATTCGATTATAGTCTCGAACGGTACCTACCAAGTGCAGGCCTTCAAGCCCGGTTATGTCGGTACGCCTACCGCTCTCACCGTGAGTGCTTCCACTTCTACCGCGAACTTCATTGTTTTGCAGTCCGCTTCGAAGATTAAGGGAAATATAACAGCCGGAGGCAGCGCGACGACTGATGCGTATGTCTTTGCCGAAAAGCTCGGGGGCGGCTTTGCTTCTACAAAAACCGACAGTGCGGGTGATTACACGCTTCCCGTTGATTCAGGACAGTGGAAAGTATTTGCAGCCGCCGAAGGTTATTCGAAGGCCGCGTATACCTCCAATCCGGTGGATGCTGGTTCGACAGGTATAAACATTGCGTTAACCACGACTGCGTCGAATATTTCCTCCAAGGTTGTCACCTCCAATTCCTTTACTGATACGTCAGTTGGATCAATGACCGATTCTACCGTGGGGGTCGAGGTGTCAATAGATTCCGGAGCTTTAGGATCTGCCGGTTCTACCGCCTACCTTTCCGCAAAACAGACGACGAACTTTCCGACCACGCTCGACAGTAAAGTTATCGGTAGTCGCGCGGTTGACATTGACGCGACGAGCGGCTCGAGTGCGGTGACGAATCTTCAGACGGGGAAGAAAGCGGAAATCACCTTGAACTACACGAAAGCAGAATTAGTGAGTGACGGCATTACCACAACGACAAAAGTAGGCAACCTGAAAGTTTCAAGCTGGAGCGACGATAAAAAAACGTGGGAGACGCTGACGACGGTGGCTACCTACAAGGACTCGAGCGGCAATCCGGTAACGTCGCCTTCCAGTGATCTCTCGAATGTGGCTTCAGTGGACTTCACGACAGCGGAAGCGAGTCACTTTTCTGAGTACGCATTGACCGAGGCGTCGAACGCCGACGCTCCCGGGACGCCAACTGGCCTTGCGGCTTCACAGTCTTCGACCGCGGCTTCCGTGATTCTTACGTGGACAGCAAACACCGAATCGGACCTTGCCGGATACTTTATCTATCGCTCAAGCGGTTCGCTATTCCCGCATCTTGTGACTGTGGGTACCGTTACGACGTACACCGATAGTGGCGTTACATCCGGGCAGGGTTACACGTATAAAATTTCTGCCAGAGATTCGGATGGGAATGAGTCAGCCGCAAGTGCCGGTGTAGCCATTAACGTTGAGCAGCGCGGCGGCGGCGGTTCTCCGTCTTTGGGCGGCAGCTCGGGCGTCGGCGGCGGGGGAGGTGTTACTCAGAGTCAAAGCACTGTCGCTGCTACCACGTCCCAGACTACGGCTACATCATCTGCGACGTCTGGTGTCGGGAGGCAGGCAACTGCCGCTGGCACTCAAGGAGCCCAGGTCCCGGTTGGGCAGGCTGTTCGTCATCTGGTCCGTGAACTGGCGCGCGGTGATGAGGGAGAGGAGGTAAGACTTCTTCAGGAAATGCTCGCGCGTGACTCTGAAGTTTACCCCGAAGGCATTGCCAACGGCATCTTCGGTCCTGCCACCCAACGAGCCGTGAGGCGCTTCCAAGCAAAGTACGGACTGCCGCAAGTTGGACGGGTTGGCCCTGCGACGCGCGCGAAACTTGGGGAGGTGTTTGCGGGTGCGACACC
>CAZOFN010000057.1:0-4514 GCA_964579195.1 uncultured Candidatus Saccharibacteria bacterium
GGAGTTTTCGCCCAAGGAGGAAAGATAAACCCATTTTGGATTATCAATAGATGGAAGCTGGTAATCATATTCCTCGTGCTTGACAAGGATGGTCCGGTCGTCGCCGTACCAAAGAACATAGTGATAGTTGGTTTTCACCTTTTTGTGGACGGCGACAAACCCGGTGTTGACTTTTTCGCCTTTGAGCGCATCAATGCACTCCTTGCCGAAGTAGTCACCGCCCACGTTTGAAACTAGAGCGCTTTTCAGTCCGAGGCGCGAGGCGGCCACCGCCGCGTTCGCGCTATTGCCGACAGCCGGAACGACGGTTACGTCATTATACGGCACTTTGTCGGCGAAACGCATGCAGATTTCGCGCGCGCCGCGGTCAATGTCAATATGCGCCGCCGGATCTTTGAGGCGGATGAAAGCGTCGGTTACCGTATCGCCTATAGCCAAGAAATCATATATTTTCTTCATGTCCTAATGACGGCAAAACAATGCCGCGAAATCTTCCATATAATTGTACGCTATTCAAGGCAGGACTGTACACGCGCAAGACGGCAAAACCTTTCGAAACGGCGTTTAATGCGGCTAGACGACATCCGCCATCAAAAAATCAGCCGATGTGGAGACGTCTGAAAGCTTCATCTATCTCGTCGCGGCCAAACTTGGAGTTGTCGAGCATTTTCCTGATTTCATCACGAGCGTAGCGTTTATGCATTCTAGAGACTACAAAATCCATAATTTCCTTAATCCTATTCTCTCTTTCCGTTTTCCCACCTGCGCCGCTGACGCCAAAAAATTTGTATGCGCTCGGCGCAATCAGAATAAACACCGCTATAGCCGTAAGCGCCACAACCATAGGATCCTGAAACCACCGATACACTTTTTCAATTGATGTCGGCTCCGGAGAAACACCCGGCGCCGGCTCCGGCGCTCTGGGCAAACCACCCTCCACAGGCAACATATCTATCGGAGCCGCAGGCGGAGTTTCGGAGGGAATAGGAGCGGGCCGGGGAGAGACCGCGGAGGGTGGAGGAGCGGGAGACGGACGTAGAGAGGTTGGAGCGGGAGTGGGTGGCGGAGAAGGCGCCAGGGACGGCTGCGGAGCGAGCGGCGGCACTGGGGCCGGCGATGGCGCTGGAGATGGTGTCGGTGATGGCGTCGAGGCACTCGACAAAATGTAGGAACCGTTTATGACCGCGGTTAAAACATCCTGCCCGGAACTGGCCACGTTCGTATCGGAAGTATTGCCGGGTGAAAAATCAAAACTGACGTTGGCCGTGCCGGCTGCTTTGACTTTGAAACGAATTTGAGCCAGCGTCCCGCTGCCGGTAAAGGTCTGGCCTCCGGAGACAACCTGCGAAAAAAGAATCTTGCCGCTGCCAGCATCTACAGAATTGGCGATATTGATTGGCATCAAAGAACCCGCCGTGATTTGCACACCGGATTGCGAGGTGTTGGCGTCTTGGACTTCCAAAAGAGAGCGATTGTAGTTAAGGCGATCTACATCCACCCCTTGAATGGCCGCGCCTCCGGTATTAAGCAATACGTCCACGGTGAAGAACGATCCGACGCTGAACGAGCCGGAAGAAGGCGATACGGCGAGCGTGGCTGACCAGACAGCGCCCGGTGCGATGGCGATAAGCGCCGCGATCAAGAAGAGTATCTTTTTCTCGGGCATGAAGTAGTTTTACTCATGGTAGACAGCTCACTCCCCTCGCATCCCCCAGTTCTTGCTTAATATGGAGAAGTCCAGGGTGTTGATTTTGGAGTCCTTATTTAGGTCGGCCAACGGGTTGCTGGTGAACCATTGGGGCGACATTACTGACCAGTCCAGAGAATTGATGACTTGGTCCTCATTAAGGTCGCCGGCGGGAAGAGAGTTCAGAGTCACATCAGAGTTGGCGGTAACGGAAACGGCGTAATGACGTTTTTTCAAGTAGTAGCGGGAGGATATTTCGATGTCATAGGAGCCGGCGGTCAAACTGACGTTGGCGGGAAGACGGATGAGCGGGCCGCTACCGGTGAAAGCGGCATAGGGCGAAACCGACCCGTCTTTGAAGAAACGTATGGTGAAAGCAACGCCGCTGATATCGCTCCGGCCCTCAATGCGAGGGCGGAAGGTTATATTGACGGAGTTGGGAGCGGGGGTAGGCGTTGGGGGTGTTGGAGTAGGCGCCGGGGTTGGCTTAGGACTTGAGCTGGGAGTCGGCGCGGGCGTTGGAGTCGGAGCGGGAGTCGGTGAGGGGGAAGGCAGCGTGGTGCCCGCGCCATACCGGTAGAAAAACATGTAAGGCCCTCCGGCCCGTATGATAGCGAGCTGATCGGGAGTTGCCCGATCCGGAAATCTGGTAGCTCCAAAAAGAACAACCGCATTTTGCAATTCATCGTAGGCCATAACGGTCCCCACTGCTTTCACGCCCGCGATATCAGAATCCATGGTAAGCGTTTCCCACGATTTTGCGTCAGGATGATACGCAAACAGGCCGTCTGGATAACGATGCCACAAGACCACGCGATTGACGCTGTCCCAGACAAGCTTCGGTTGGTTGAAGGTAACCTCATAGTCCATTGGGCCGCCAGGAATAGGTCCGAGGTCCTTCAGTTGGTGAGTGTCAAGGTTATAGCCGTAGAGCGTTCCATGATAGTCAATGGCATAAGCCATGCGTCCTTTGAGATCGGTGGCAATATAACTATCGTAGATGAAGACTCTCCCCACAGGCGACTGCACAGTAAACGGGTAATATGACCACGTTTTCTTTTTAATATCAAACACTTCCGCTTGACCCCCAAACCGGGTGATGGTGTCGGTCACCGGATCGTATATACTCATCCAACGCTCAATGCCGTCCTTCAAAATTTTATCTGAAAATGCCGCCCACTTCTTCGTCCCGGGGTCGAATGTCATGATCCGATAATAGCCAAGGTTATAAAGATCGGCCGGCGCCGCGCACGGGTTTCCGCTCCCGACCATGGTCCCCGGCGTCATCCAGAAAAGACGCCTTCCGGCATCCCAGTTCCAGCCAACAAAATCCGGGGCCGAAGGTTGAACCGCGCCTGCAGGCCCGCAGTAGGGATATTCCAAGCGCCATCCCGCTTGCTGTTCCGCCGGACTTGAGAGCCTCTCCGCAATGGAAAACGAGTAGGTCTCCTGGCGATATGAATTTTCAAAGACCCCTTGAGTCGTGGGGGTCAAAGGAGGACCCGCATGGTCGCCGCCTGTAAAATAGATTCTCCCATTCTCGGGATTGAGCGCGCCGGTCATATGTTTTAAACCTTCAATAAAAGGGAATGCGAGCGGAAGCGCTTTCCATGTGCCGAGTGAAAGCGCGACGGGGCTGCCAGGAGGCGTGGTTGGCGTGGGCGATGGAGTAGGTGTTGGAGTAGATATCGGGGTTGGAGTTGGAATTGGGGTGGGGGTGGGGGTTGGAGCGGGTGCGGGAGTCGATGTGGGGATTGGGGTAGTGGGTGGCGGAGTAATTGAGAGCTTGTAGAAATACACATTGCTGGTTACATAATTTACGACCACAAAGAGATCGCGCGACGGAATATAGTTAAACCGCCCGAACGTCCCATCGGCATGCACCGCGTAAGGGATCACTCAGATGGTGGCAGCGGGAGAGCGTTTTGTCCATACAAGTGTATCCATATTGAGCGTATAGACGTCCGCGCCGCCGCTCCAAGCAACAAACACGTCAGCAACGGGATCGTATTCAAAACCGGGCTGGCGTCCTAGACCCAAAATTTCTGTGGCGCCTGTGGTCGTGACTTTTCGCATCGCAATCGTTCCGCTTGAAGTCAGATCAAATACCCTCACCTCGCCGATCCCAATCGCCACAAATTTCCTCCGCTTCGGATCTATGGCGGCCACCTTGCCGTCACCCACGCGATCGCTGCTTCGATTAGTCCAAGTGTTTGCAACGGGATCGTACTCGGCAAGTACCCTGCTGGGACTTGAGAAAAAAACGTGGCCTGTCACCGGATCATAGGCGCTCACAACTTCAAGTTCATTGTAAAAATCGGGAGGGATTAAGTCGGCTTTCCGCACCCATTGTAAAGTGTCAAAATCAAACATCCATGTGAGGGGGGTCCCGCTCCCATCGCCCCACCGCGATCCGCCGGACGCCCAAAGCTTATCGATACCAGGGAGATAGACCATCCCATCATAGGAATGTCGAGAGGTCGGCGTGCCGTCGCTATTGACATGCACCGAGGGACCGAGACCCGGCCCAAGAGGACTAGGAGTGCTGGGGTTGGTGAGTCGCTGCCATGCGAGCGCCGTCACATCAAAGGCATAAAGTTCGTTTCCCGAATAACTGCCGTGCCCTCCACCCCAGACCACGAGCCGTTCCCGTTTGGTATCAAAGGCGCCCCCGCTATAGCTCATGACTCCATAAAATCCTCCGTACCCTACCGGCGGCAATGGCGTGGGCTGGACGCGGTCAAGATTGGAGTTAGGCACCTCATACCACTCACCTGGCATTAAACTATCAATCGGACTGCCGGCCGCCGCAATGGGTATCGCGAGC
>CAZOFN010000057.1:4524-5093 GCA_964579195.1 uncultured Candidatus Saccharibacteria bacterium
GAAAACGATCAAATATTTTGCTGCTGGATAAAGAAATTTTATATTTAACTCGCTTTCCCCCATATACGGTTTAGCTAAAAAATTAAGGGAATATACATGACTTTATATTAACAAAAAAGCGCCCGCTTTGTAGAGAGCGCTTTTACCCCGTTACAAGAAAGCCGCGGGCGTAAGCCCGTAGATGAATTGCGGTATATATGGAAACCTATAAGACAAAACGCCATGACCATAAGCTCGTGGTCACCTTGTAACGGGGTTTACCCATATTCTTCGGATGCGGGCCAGCCCCGTTAGAAGCAAGACGCCGCAGAGGCGTCTTGCGCGCCTCCAGCGCGGGCTTCTAACGGGGCCAGCCATCATCTTCCGCCCTGAATTCCTGCTTGCAATTCCTGAATCTGAAGCTTTCACAGCTGAATCTGAAGTTCAAGGATTCTCCGGCGGAGGTCGTCAATAAGGGCCTGAAGTTCGGCGGGAGTGAGTTTCCGGAGCGTTTGAGGCGTCGGAACGGGCGGAACAGTCGGCGTCGGCTGGGGGGTTGCGGTTCCCACTCCGCCTCCACTTCCACTTCC
>CAZOFN010000058.1:0-1872 GCA_964579195.1 uncultured Candidatus Saccharibacteria bacterium
TTTTTTTGACCACTCCGTTAACTACATCATAAATCATATCCACTTGTCAACTACATTGAACAGCTTCCTTACAGCATCAATAAAAAAGCCCCCGGACATACATCCAGGGGCATCGCGTTCAAACGTGAACACATCCAGCGACATTGCTCTTACGAGTAAGTCGCGGTGTTCGGGAATGAGCCGAGAACCTGCGCGGTAAGCGCGCCACTCCTCATGAGTTCCTCGAGAGCCTCCTCCATGAGAGGATCTTTCTCATGGGCTTCAAACTCAATGAGGAAGGTGTATTCCCACTGCGTTTTGGGAATCGGGATGGGAAACAGGAAACAGAGATTGATCTTCCGCTCCGCGAACGGAGCAAGAGACCGGTAGAGACCGCCCGGCGCATCTCGAGTGAGAGACACGAGAATCGCCGTCTTGTCCTTCCCTGTCGGTTTCGAAGGAACACCCCGACCAATCACCCAGAAACGGGTGAAGTTGTCTGAATCGTCCGCGACAGACTGGTCAGACAGACGAATCAACCCCAAAGTTTCCTCCCAGACCACGGGTCCGAGAGCCAAAACGGTCGGGTCATCCTTCGCCTGTAGGGCCGCTTCTCCAGTAGACGAGACGATCTGCTTGCTTACGCCCTGCTTCTCGAGAGACGACACGTACCGTGAGCACTGCCGGAGTGCCGTCCCATGAGAAACCACCACACGAGGAAGATCCTCCCGCGCCTCGGCACGGAACGGAAAAACCTCGATTGGAATGGTCACCTCGCCACACACACGCACGCCGAAGCCATGTTCAGTCTTCATCGGACGAACGACTTCAAACACGGCTCCGTCAATCACGTTCTCAATGGCGACCACCCCACGGTCAAACGTGCCACGCCGCACCTCGGTGCAGATGTCCGGTTGAGGCGCGTGCGGCAAAAGCTTGACCCCATGACGACCGTCAAAATACTTTCGGGCCGCCATGTAGCCGTAGGTGAGGCCCTCGGGTCCGAGATAACCAACCTTCACCGCCTTTCTCCTTTCTCATTCAGCAGTGATACGGCAGAATTGCTTTCTGCCTCGGCGAAGCATAAGCACTCCACCATGGAGCGCGTCAGCTCCAACCACGAGTTCCGCGTCAGTTACGAACTCATCATTCAGGTACGCGCCTTTTTGACCAATCAAACGGCGCGCTTCGGACTTGGATGAAACAAGCCCACTTTCCACGAAGAGATCAACAACGCCGATCCCTTCCAGAAAACGTTCACGAGGAATCACGACGGTGGGAAGATCAACGCTTCCCGCGTCTCCCCCGCCGAACGCGGCTTTTGACGCCTTCTGCGCCTCTCGCGCAGCATCCTCGCCATGAGCAATCTTCGTTGCTTCAAAGGCGAGAATCTCCTTCGCCTGACGAATGTCAGCTCCCTGAAGCCGGTCAAGCTTCTCAATCTCGTCAAGCGAAAGGAAGGTGAACATCCGGAGAAAACGCGGAATGTCCGCGTCGTCCATATTCACCCAGTACTGGTAGAGATCGTATGGAGAAGTCTTCTCCGCGTCAAGCCACACCGTCCCCTTCTCCGTCTTCCCCATCTTGTGACCACTCTCGGTCTCAAGAAGCGGGAAGGTGAGTCCGAAAACAAGCGACTTCTGGCGCGCGCCTTCCTTCACCTCGCGCAATCCGCGCATACGGCGCACGAGATCAAGGCCGGCCAGAATGTTGCCCCACTGGTCGTTGCCGCCCATCTGGAGCGTACATCCGTGCTGGTCATAGAGAACCAGAAAGTCGTAAGCCTGGAGCAACTGGTAGTTGAACTCAATGAAGGAAAGGCCTTCTTCGCGTTCAAGCCGTTGACGGTAACCTTCCGCCTTGATCATCTCGTTCACGCGGAAGTGACGCCCG
>CAZOFN010000058.1:1882-2775 GCA_964579195.1 uncultured Candidatus Saccharibacteria bacterium
ACCCTTCTTGCCGTCAAGCGTAAGGAAACGCTTCATTTGGGGAAGAATCCCCTCGGCATTCTGGGCAATTTCCTCGGGAGTCAGCATCCGACGTGTTTCAGTCTTCCCGCTTGGGTCCCCTATCAAGGCAGTCGCGCCGCCAATGATGGCGATAGGCCGATGTCCCGCGCGTTGCAGATGCGCCATCGCCATAAGAGGGATGGAGCTGCCGACATGCAGACTGTCCGCCGTAGGGTCAAACCCGATGTAGTAGGTAACCCCGGGCTTCGCGAGCGCCCTCCGGAGGTCATCCTCGTGAGAACACTGTTGCACGAACCCGCGAGCCTTCAACTCATCGTAGACGTTCATGGGCTTCCCCTTTCTCATACAAGTGATAGTACCATCTCATTCAGCAAAATCCAAGATGTCAAAGAGCGCCTCAATTCAACGGGCGAGTGCCTAGGGCGAGAGTTGAACTCGCGAGGCCCATACGGACAACTGATTTACAGTCAGTCCCCGCCCCCTACGGGTCTACCTAGGCACAAGCATCGTCAAACACCTAAATAACTTACCAAAACATACATAAGAAAGTCAAGAAAATATCAAAACTCTCAAAATCAAAGCCCCGCGTCAGAATGACACAGGGCAAACGAGAACCAAAACAACGTACCGCAAGGGTTAGCAGTTGCTGGAGAAAGCACGGTAGCCACCATCCCACAGATCGTTATCAAACGGACCGCAGTACACGCCCCACTCCCGGTCATGGGAGCGCCAGTTCACGCAGACCGCGAAGAGCTCATCTCCCACCCCGCGAACGTAGAAAATGTTCGCATAATCGTTGGAAAGGAGATATCCCTCCTCACCCTTCGGCTGGCGCTGAATCATGCTCGCGAGATAAGCAGAGAACGCGCTCG
>CAZOFN010000058.1:2785-5052 GCA_964579195.1 uncultured Candidatus Saccharibacteria bacterium
TCGCCTCGAAAACATGGTTCTTGGGCAGCTCCCCGCGAATCTCCGCGTCGTTTGCCGGACGAACCAGATCAAACGACGCGACAGTCGTCTCCGGAACCGTTTCCACTGACTCCGCGACCACGAGGATACGGTCAGTAAACTCCCTCCACACGAACAAACCTTCGCGGCTCTGAAAGAACTCCTTCGGATCGAAGGGTTCGGTACGGGCGGGGAGGTGAACGCCCGCGGGGCGCAAACACTTCACGCCTGCCGCCTTGCCATCCTTCACCCGTTGGAGAAGTTCGCAAACCTCTCCAACATCCCGCCTGCCATCACGAACGAGCTCCAGAACACTCGTTGTGAGGTCAAGCAACCGTGCCTTCTCACGGTCGGTTATCGCAACCATCGTAACATCCCTTCTATATGTTCATCCGGTTCTCGCGGATGAATCCCTCACATAATCCGTTACGTGAGGGATGAATCTTGCTTACCCAAGCCATCGCCAAACAGGATGCAGAATTGTACCCTGCCACGGCAAAAGGCCTGAAATAAGCTTGTTTCGTACCAAAATTAAGATAGCATAAAACAAACTAGAAATCAATACATGGAACCCGTTATAATAAACTAAGATCCTCTGAAAACCTTACCCCCAACGAAACGAAAGGGATAAACATGTCAACGCTCGGGCTTAAAAGCTTCGCATCGTGGTTAAAGATGTTGGGAAGCCTGGATGAAAGTTTCCCAGTAAAACCTATTCGACTAACAAGAGAAAAAAACGCCCGTGGCCAATCGGTCTTTCCTGTTACCACTGAACACAATTTAAATTGGTACCAACTCTGCATGAAATGCGGGTTCGCATTCGTTGGTAACGGTGTAACCCCAGAAAACTTTCCGCTGGAACAACTTGGTACGGGAAAAGAAACGTCGTTCTTCGTCCTGCTAAAAGGACAAAAGAACGCAACTCTCACAGACATAATAGTCGAACTCGCTGAGTGGGAAACTCAAACTCCGGCAAACATAGAAGACCTCATGGTCTTCTGGTTGACCTACCAAAAAACAATAAACCCAGGGGCAGCTATTGTAGCCCTAGGATCCTCTGTGTGCCTTGATGTCTACCACATGCTCGACAGTCATCCGATGATCGCAACAAATAAAGACGGAGAAGCCTGGCTGGAATTCTGCGATTGTCATTACAACGCCCCACCCTCCCAAGAGAGAAATAGAGACTACCTCTTTCTAATGCGCATGACCTGAAATCCTGCTACCACAAGATCATCAAAACAACCAAAAACCGCAATGACACCCATTGCGGTTTTGCTCATCATCTTCTTTCTCTCGCTAGTAAAAAAAGCGGCATCTCATTGTGCCGCATTTTCGTACGAATCCTAATCTCCAGTTAGAGTGCAGTATTCTTGAATTAGTCCGAACGCATTTTTCCGAAAAAATCCCCCCGCGAAAATTCGGAAAGGCGGCGGAGCCGCACCGATGACAATTTCAAGTTTTTCTTTGGCGGCAAATTCTAAAATCTATGAACCAAAAGAATCAAATAATTTTACTGACAAAATACTTTATCTTTTGGTTCAGTAACTTCTTTTATGAAATCCCCCGAATTTCCATTGTACCAAAGCTCGTAAAATGCTTCAGGCTTAACTCCACTCAAAGTATCAGTCATTCTCACTTTGATAACCGGTGTGCTAACCATGAGTTCCCACAAAAAAGTTTTATTGTATTTCGTAAAAACTCTACCATATTCTTTGCTTGCCAAGCACGGATACTTTTGCAAAGTATATTCGCCAGCTTTATCTACCAAAAAATCGTGATAGGAAATTTTACTCAATACAGAATATGAAGAAACTTTTATTGCATCCGTTGTCCCACGATAGTTCATATCACCGTATTCTGAAGGAGGAAGCACAGTTTTACTTCCAATAACACGTATGATGAGCCCTGAATCTTTATCTTTAATATTCCCGAGAAGTGGAATTGACGATTTAAATTCCGAATCCCATAGTGTGTATTTTGGTCCGCACCCTTCCGGAATCATGCAATTAGTTACAACAGAAAGAATACCGACAGTTCCACTCCCTGCGTCGTTATTTGAGGGATTATCTATTGGAGTTGGATTAAGAACTGGAGTTTGGGTCTTAAAAACAAAATATCCTACCGCGCCAATTACTATTAGCCCAACAACGGTGAAAACAATTACTGCTTGTGAAAACCCTTTTTGACTCATATGATTAAAAAATTTTCTTCCCCCAAAATTAAAATATGGTTCGAGCCGATGTTTT
>CAZOFN010000059.1:0-4951 GCA_964579195.1 uncultured Candidatus Saccharibacteria bacterium
GGTATATTCGTATAGGCGTTTTAAGCCATCTTCAAAATTCGAGACGATTTTTTGCGCGCCGACTACCCAAATGACATGATCCGCGCCATAGGTGTATGCCGGCAGTTGGCTTCCCGTATTTGAGGCAATTAAAAGACGACCATCCTCCGTTACCGCATGCACGCTCCCGAGAGCCCATGTGGGTGCGGCCCCCATGTGTTTCTTCTCCCGCGGACCAACTGATGCGTCATTCAGTCTAGCCCGCACTGGCTGGTACCGACCTGAGTTCATCACCTCTTCTGCAACGCCAACTGTATCAAGCGTCACCGATGTCATCGTCATTACCTCCGCCCCCGCCGGAAGCAGCTCAAAAACCTTTGACTTCGCCTGGGCGCCTGTCTCGACAACAAATGTCTCTATCCCGTTTTGCCGCAAGGCACTGGCCGCTTTTTCAATGCGATTGGCGGAGGCAATCTCTCCGTAATTCATAGTTATGTGTGAATTAGTGTGTAGTAATTAACGCTTACGGCGTTTTACTTTTGAATATCCTGTGAGATCGGACCGACCCAAGATTCAATTTCCCTCTGCCCCTTCCGAGATCTCCAGAACTGTTCTCTCATGCGAACTTGCTTAAAGGACCTCACGGATTCTTTATAGATCAGTTTTACCGGCAGGCGGTACTTCGTCTCTCGTTTTACGCCGGATTCATGCTGGGCCACCGCCAGCGCCAAATTATCGGTGTGACTGACATACACACCGCCATCGCGCACGCTTTGCAGAATATAGACGATGTACTTCATGCAGAAGAGTTCCGCGTCTGATACTCATGAAGGACCTTTCGGCTGAATGCCGAAAGGTCATCTCGTTCAAGTACACTTGCATCAGCATATACAATGGCTTCACCCTCATGCAGTACCAGCCCCGACGGATCGATATTTTTGGCAACGAACACGAAACGCTCCATCAGCTCTCCCGTGAGGCTCGAAGGGAACCGGTACCGGCCCCAAAATGCGAGCGAAGCCTCATTCAACTTCAACTCCAGCTCTTCCATCAACTCGCGCAGAGCCGCCGCAATGGGCGTCTCTCCTTGTTCCAACTGCCCGCCGAATATGGCCACTTTCCCAGGAGACCCGATCCCCGGCCTGTTCTCGCGTTTCTGCAAAATGAACTGCCCCTTGAAATCCTCTAAAATTACCGCTACTGATTTTAACATACCTTTCTTATAACTCGTAAATAACGTCTTTTCGTTCTATGACGGTCTTCCAGCCATGCCGCTTTGCATGCTTCAAGAGCTTCATTGACGGATTGAACACTATCGGCTGCCGAACCAGTTTCAAAAACGAAATATCCGACTCCGTATCTCCCACTCCGATAGAGTTCTTAAGCGTTAAATTGTGCTTCTTCAAGGCTCGTCGCACGATTGCCGCCTTGCTTTTGATGGTGCTCTCGTAAAGCACCTTCCCCGTAAAGCGGACTTTTTCGTCTACCTCATAGACCATGGCATAGGTTTTATCGAAGTGAAGTGACTTGGCGAAGGGCGCTACGATCTCATACGGCGAATGGGAAATCGCAAGCAAGTAATGCGTGCGGCGCAGTTTTTTCAGCAAGTCCCGAGTGTAACGATAAAGGCGAATCTTGTGGAACGCGAGAACCTTTTCCGCAACTCGATAGACATCCGCGCGGCGCACGCCCTTGACATAATAGCGGTACGCCTCAACAACTTTCGCAATATATTCGTAATAGGAAAACCCATCCTCCGGGCTGCCTTCTCGCGCAAGCCACTTAGTATAAGCGTCGCTGTATGACTTTTTTGCCTCTTTCGGGAAAATACCTTCTTGGATCAGTGCCTCTACAAGCTCAATCAGAAGTGAAGAACGGAAAATCGTTCCGTCTATGTCAAAGACCGCTACTTGCAGAGGCTTCTTAGCAACAGGTGACATGGGACAAGTGACAAGGCAAATGCACTATTTTAATGCCAGGTTTTTCCTTATCACGTGTCGCTTGCTACTTGTCACTAATCTTCAGAGAGGTACCGAGATAGACGCAAAGAAAGAACCGTGATGATTGCCGTTATCAAAACTGCATAGATAAATTTGGCGGAGAGCGCCGTGCCTTGCGGATCAAACAATCTCTGGAAGAGCGACTGAATCGCGTCATTCCAGGCAAGTGCCGCGACCAATCCAAGCCCGCCGAGGAGCAGGGTTGGCATTTCTCCGAAAACTGCCTTCGGAAGTTTTTTCTGCGATCTCTCCATGATGCCTAAAACGTATCACATGACCTTGCACCCCTCAAGGACATCACCCCCATTAATTCTGCACGATCGTGCAGAATTAATGGGGGTGATCGTCAGCGCCACAAGCCTCTTATTCTCCGGCAATCTCAAGAGTTGCGAGCTCAAGGGGAAGTTCCGGAATCGGCGCGTGACGCATGGTTTGCGACGCCTCGGTCAGTGCGGTGAGAATCTTTTTTAGATGCGATAAATCGGTACCCTCTGCCACCCCCGAAAGCAGGGTAACTTCCTCAGGTAGGCAGTCCTCCCCTTTTGCGAGTTTGGGATCGAGTTTTGAATACACGCCGAGGCGCGCGAGACGCATAAGCGACTTTAGCAGCTGAACCGGATCGTGACCGCCCGCAACAGATTTTTGGATTAACCCGAGAGCTTCCGGTACGCTCTTCGATGCCAGCGCCCGATACAGCCCCCAAACTGCGTCGCGCCGGGGAAGACCAAGCACCTGTTCCACTTCGCGAGCGGTAATGCGAGCGTCTTCAACTGCCATAACTTGTCCCAAAATCCCCTCCGCGTCGCGCAGAGAACCGTCTGCGGCCAGGGCAATCAGCCCCGCCGCTTCCTTGTCCAGTGCGACCTTCTCGCTTTTTGAAATCTTAACCAGTTTTTCGGCAATGGCGACAAGCGGCGGGCGGCGAAACTCATAGTGCTGAGCGCGCGAAACGACAGTCTGGGGAATCTTTTCCACTTCAGTTGTCGCCAAGATAAAAATGATGTGCTCCGGCGGCTCCTCCAGAGTCTTCAAGAGGGCATTAAACGCCTCTTTCGTTAACATATGCACCTCGTCAATAATGTAAACCTTGTATTTGCCAGAGGCGGGCATAAACCGAACTGCTTCGCGGAGCTCGCGGATCTCATCAATGCCTCGATTTGAAGCAGCGTCAATTTCAATCAAATCCACTTCCGCATCTTCAGAAAATCCGTTCACAGAACGGGCGAGGATCCGCGCCACGGTGGTCTTCCCTACCCCCCGCGGGCCGGAAAACAGGTACGCATGGGAGATTCTGCCGGTCTTTACCGCGTTTGCAAGCGGCTTAACAACTGCTTCCTGGCCAAGGACCTCAGAAAAGTTCTTGGGACGATATTTGCGATACAGCACCTGATAGCTCATAGATTCTGTCCCAAAGGTACCAAAAGTTCCAAAAGTATCAAAGGTTATCTCAAAGAGCGTATTAACCGATCAAGCAGAAAAGAGACTTCGCCTCTTAGAAGATCCAGAGGGGCATATACTTTTTCATCCAAATATTGTAAGTCTCTTGCCAGCTCGAGATAGTATTCACTTTCAGCAAGTGAGCCCTGGGATATAAATAAAAACCTACAAAAATCCTTCTTGGAACCCTTCACATATCCTTCAGCGATATTTGCTGGCACGGAAATAACGGATCGTTTCAATTGACTTGTTAAGCCAAACTGCTCCTCTCGAGGAAACTTTTTCACAGCAGCGTATACGGCTAGCGCGAATTGATGGGCACGTTGCCATACAAGTAGCTTGTGATAAGCCTTCGTAACATTTGGCGCCTTTGATGCTTTTGGTGCATCCATCGCTACCTTCTAAATACGATGAATTTGTAGCCGAGAAAGTTCCAGACGAACGAGAACACAATAGCAACGGCCTTTGCTGCGTTAGCCCACTGTTCCGCGGAGAGGCCAAACGGCGGAGCAATATACGCCGTCATGAATCCGATAATGGACGACGAGAGAACCGCAGCCAGGACGCTCACGACGATAAACTCCAAAAATTGCGTCGTCTCACGTCCGCCGCCGCGCCCTTCGAACACCCAATACTTGTTCCATACATAGCTATTTACAACTGCAATCACCACTGAAACACCATTCAAGACAGCAAGCTCAAGTCCTTTATAAAATCCGGTTGCAAAAATCAAGATATTTAAAATACCGGCATCAATGACCGTGTTGAGGACCCCAACAAGGCCGAATTTTGCGACTTGCCACACCCAGGAAACATATCTGCCGACCAAGCGCGCTGCAAAAACACCAACGGCGGAGGCAAGGGGCAAAATGCCGAGGAGAGTAAGGTACGGCAGGGGAATTTTTTCGAAAACCTCAATATTCTTCGTGACCGGGATCAAGAAGACGCCAATAAGGAAGCCGATAACCGCCCCGATAGCAAAATCTCTCCGCATGACCTTGACAAACTATTTATATTATATTAACGTGGTTAGACCGCGAAAGGAGGCTGCGATGCTTCGACTGCCAGCCAATCTCCGGAGCGCCCTCATCGCTCGGCTGAACCGGGAGTTCGGCGAAGAGGGTATCCTCGTTCGCCCAGCCAGGGACAACGGAAGCGTCATCGTCTTTACGGTCGATGGCGAGGACATCGCCGCGCGATGCGCGTGGGACGGTGAGGCGATCGAGATTCAGGTCGCCGGTAGAGAACCTCTCACCCTCCCCCTTCCGACCTAGCCGCCTGTCCCCGAGAGAACCGTGATGACACGTTCTTGCGGGGCAGGCGGCTCTTCTCATTATCGAGGGCATTTCAAAAACTTACCCCAACCGCCGCCGCCAGCTTTTGCACAGTCGCGTCTCGGAAATTTTTTTCCTTCGCCTCTTGGGCGAGACGCTTTACCTCGCGCAAAAGCAAGTTTGATGCTTCTCTAAATTGGCTGTTATAGCTCGAAAACTGGGCCCGGCTTCTCTCAATCGAACTCAAAATCCCGGCAAGAA
>CAZOFN010000060.1:0-694 GCA_964579195.1 uncultured Candidatus Saccharibacteria bacterium
TTGAAGAGGAGGAAGGAGGGGACGACGCGAGGTCAGCGTGGCCCTTTGATACCCTGGGCTACACACGTGGTACAATGGCGCGTACAATGGGTCGCGAAGCCGCGAGGCGGAGCTAATCCCATCAAAGTGCGCCCCAGTTCAGATTGGAGTCTGCAACTCGACTCCATGAAGACGGAATCGCTAGTAATCGCGGATCAGCTACGCCGCGGTGAATACGTTCTCGAGCTTTGTACTCGGGTGCTTTGCAGCCGAATACGCCAGCCCCGTATCAAAATCTTTCAAGAGATTCTGGTGCGGTAAGCTGTACTGTGCCAATTTCACAAATCTCACCTTAACAAGTGAGTCTCTGGTGAATTTTGGTACGGGGCCAGCCGGTTAAAATCCGGCCGTACCATGCAGAAGGTACGAAATGAAATCGCAGGTCCGACGTCGTGAGAATCGGACTGAAGGGCGAAAGTATATGTCTCATAGCTTGAATAATCGCTAATAGGTAGAAGAGATGGATGATCCTTCGAGTACATGGAGAAGTCCTCTGCGCCTAAAATCTCTTCTATATACGGAGTATCGAGATGTGAGAGAACGGTATATTCGGTGACCAAAGGAGATCTTGCATTGTTCTCAGGGTGATACTATACTCGAGATAAGCGAACTGAGCAATTAGTTCGCGATGCTATGCCAGCAGTCAGCAGAGTTC
>CAZOFN010000060.1:704-4914 GCA_964579195.1 uncultured Candidatus Saccharibacteria bacterium
AAAAGACGCTTTTGGGTTCGTAACCCGAAGTTGAAAGCGCCGATTGCGAAGGAACAAATTCAGGCAGAGCCGCTTAATCCACATTACGTTGGTGGGTTCATTGACGGCGAAGGTTCATTCGTAGTGAGTTTTGGTAAACACAAAACTCTAAAGCGCGGGATCGAAATCCGCGTAGAGTTTACGATTGAACTGAGAGCCGACGATGCAGAAATTCTGCACCGTATTATGAAAACCATCGGATGTGGAAAGATCTACGATGCCTCGTATGAAAAATACGGATGGTATCCGCATGTGAAGTACAAAATCACAAGTACGAAAGATATTGAGCAATATCTTGTTCCATTTCTTGACCAAACGCCCTTGCAGGCGAAAAAGAAAGAGGTGTACAAGGTATTTCGAGAAATTGTGCTTATGGTGCGAAGAAAAGAACATCTCACGGATGCTGGATTTGAAAAAATTTACCAGTTGCGTGAAGAGTACCGTAAACACGGCAAAAAGCATCTGCTCGGAAACCGCTAGGGTACGGGAAAACCGTTTGCCCAGTGGTGTGTGGCTAGAAAATATTAGACCATAATACCGCCCGTCACGTCAGGGGAGCCGGTAATACCCGAAACGCACCGCAAGGTGTTCCACGGTAGGATCGGTGACAAAGACGAAGTCGTAACAAGGCATCCGTAGCGGAAGCTGTGGATGGAACACATTCTTTTTAGGGATTTCTTGCGAAAAGCAAGTACCTGTGTCTTATTAACTTAGGCCATCGGTATCACCTAGAAGGTCGGTGATTGAGAAATCGAATTCGGTTCTCAATCTCAATGGGTTCGATAAACTCACCACGAGTTTGCGAACTCGCAAACGTGTTTGGTCTCGCACCACGACATAAGCGAGACTAGTCATACCAGCAGAGATGCTGTTATGCGTCGGAACAGTTGAAAGTTTTCCAGAAACCAAAAAGTGCGCGGTACCGCGCACTTTTTGGTTTGGCTACCTGCCGTACAGACGACTACGGAGGAACAAGGGAAGATCTAGAGAAATTCTGTCTCGTATTAATTTATGCTATAGCATTTTATAATGCTGGTGTATTATTTTGGAAATTGAGACAGCGGATTGATAAAGTTGATAAAACGAGCGTATTTTGATACACTCATTTTATCTTTTATAGAACGAGATTAGGAAACTCCTCACAGGGCGATAATCTGCGGAACCGGGCGCGTCGCGCTCGCGCCCCGGGCGCGGTCAACGTGGAACGGCGGGGAAGATGAGCGCCCCGTTGGCGCAGCAATGCGTCAGGCACAAGAGATCCCTCGAGCACCTAAGTGTCTATCCCGGAACTCCGCGGAAGCACGGGTGCAGCATGTACCTTTGCTGCTCTGTGAGGAGGCTCAATTCGCGAGCGACGCAGTTGGCTGCACTTCGCTCGCGGCTCCCGCACGGTGAATCCGCTTCGCTGAAAACGCGGCAGTAGTTGCAGTAGCTGCGGTGTGGGCGTGCACATGACCGCCGCCTGCTTTGTGGAAGCGAGTCTGGAACGCTCGCAGCCGGTATGACAACGGCTTGCTTGTGAGTAACCGTGCGGGAGGTCAATTCGTCCCGATGTCGAGGCGGAGAAGGATCGCATGATGGGCGAGGACACCCATTGGGGAGCCGAAGAGGCAGTGTCATCACGCGATACTCGAGGGTGGACGAGCATCCACCCTCGAGTCTTCATCTCGCTCTATAACTTCAACTGCCGCGCCTTCGGGCGCGGCAGTTGTCTTTTTACTCCTGTCGTGCTTCCATTTTCTCCAGAAGCACTACTTTGTTCCGAAAGGAAGTCACACGTGGAGCTCTACTATGGGGACGAGCTGATTTGGCGAAATCCCACTGACTTGGGCCACTTCGGTATCAAACTGCGAAAGCAGGTTTACGAGCAAGAGCTCGCGGACCGAATCGGACAAGGAGGGGAGCCGATGACAGGGAATGGTGTCTTCGTCGAAGTCCGGTCCACGTTCTCGCCGAAGAACGTGGCACTCTGGTACGGCGGCGGTACGCTGACGGAGCTGCTCCAGCATCTTCGCGACTGCGAAGCTGAGCATCTTGACTTCGGTGATGTTTGCGTGCTCACCCCAGAAGAGGTGGAGAGACTCGCGCTCACCGAGTATGAGCTCGATGGGATTGCCGATGTGGTCGTGGCGGCAGCGCACCCGAAGTTCTGGACGCTCCCCGCGAAGCACCTTCGCACGTATCCAAAGCCAGCGGTCGAGATGGCAATGCGCACCTAGTGTCGAAAGAGGAGGCACGTCCGATGGCAAGGAAGCGCTACAGAATGAGACTCGAGCGGCCGGGACAACCGGAGGAGGTGGCCACCATCTGGCGTGTCTCGAACCGCACCGCGCGCTCTGCATTCCGCGCGCGGTGCAGGCTCGATCGGACAATCATGAGTGGTACGCTCACTTTTCGGGTTCCTGGCCTGGGCACGTACGACAGGGGACGGGAGGAGGTTATCGACAAGTACCCCTTCGAGCGGCTTCCTGTGACACCGAAGCCGCCGCCGCGCCGCCGGAGGCGTGGAAGGAGGACGGAAGGAAGCACGTGACTCGCCAAGCAGTCATGCAGCACATGGGCAATAACGCGGCTCGGTAGGGAGCTGCGGCAATCATCGAATCATAGTTCGTTCATCCCGCCGGTGGCCTATCCCACCGGCTGATGTTTTCCGCATGTGGTTTAGATATAGAAGGCTTCCAATCTCTGGGCGCGCTTTCCTTTTTGAAAATCACCAAACTGCTCTCGCCCATTCGACAAGCTCAGGGCTAGCAAGCTACGATACATCTCATCGTCGTCTAATGTGCTTAATTCTTTATTCATAATTCTTAATTCATCGTATGGGTAATCGCGTAATACATTTCGAAATACAGGCGGATGATATCGAGCGCGCAAAGAATTTTTACGAAAAGGTCCTTGGCTGGAAGATTGAAAAATGGGGAGGTGCTGATACCAACTCGAAAATCGGCATGGAATATTGGGGCCTTATTACCGGCCTCGGCGGCACTCCTGGAATCAACGGCGGACTGTACAAACGCTCCGACGGTTCGCAGCCGCTGCATACTTTCGATTGCACCATTGAAGTTCCCGACATTGATGCTGCAATTGCGGCGATTAAGGCGAATGGCGGCGAGATCCGCCCATGGGAGGGGAAAGAGAAGTGGGAGATGCCCGGTCTTGGCTGGTTCACGCGTGCGACTGACACGGAAGGGAATATGTTTGGCGTCATTCAGCCGACGGGGTGGAAGCCGTCATGAGAAAGGAATAAAAAAGAAAACCGCCCCGACGCACGTCATGGATGGTTTTAGTTTAGCTTGTGAGCAAGTGGCATATTCCAGGCTCGAGCCTGGAATATGCCACTCTATTATTCTTCTTGTCATTTCTTAGAGTATGCGCTACGAATGATGATATAACGGCGCATGTTCCCAATCTCTCGACAGTGAGGGTACAATGACTCTTCGGAGGACTCTGGTGATCGCGGCGGTGCTGCTCCTGATCGCGGCCTCCCTCTCGGTGTATCAACGGTATTCTCCCTATATCTCGGGAGGAACGGTTCTTGTTGCATTGATGCTGCTCGGTCTCGTGCTGCTCCTCGCGACGCGAGCTGACGCCGATGAGGATGAGGTACTCGTGGCATTGCTCGAAGGGGAGGCGAATCCTCATGAGATCATCGAGCGGATCGCGCGACTCTCGAACGGCATACGGCGCGTTGGCCACGCTTCAGTTTTTCCCCTGCTGCTCCGCCTCGAGCGGGAGGCTCTCGTGAGAAGCGCGTGGGGTGCGGGAGAAGAACTCGGTGCGCCGCGTCCGAGAGTCTATCAGCTCACTGAGCTCGGACGACAGGAGGCGGAGCGACTGGAGGAGGGTGCCGGCGTTATCCGCGCGTAGTCAGCCGCGGCGAAGCCGCCGAGAGCGAATCCACGTCGGCGGCCCATCCCGATATTCGGGATGGGCCGCTAAGCATTTTGATACAAGTTTGGATCGCCAAGAAAACAATATACAATGTAAGGAAGGCTCTAAAGGTCGTTTCACTATAAAACTGAATACCCTATGAAAGGATTACACATGGTAGCGTTCATCCTCCTCTTGATTGGAGGCTTGAACTGGGGACTTTCCGCGCTTGGCTACAACGTGGTAGAAATGGTGCTCGGTTCATGGCCAAAAGTCATGAATGGGGTGTATCTCCTTGTCG
>CAZOFN010000061.1:0-4892 GCA_964579195.1 uncultured Candidatus Saccharibacteria bacterium
AGTTATCGTGCGTTTATGTGTACTTTTTCGGATTTACGGATGTGTGATTTTGGTTTTTCGATTGCGGAGAACCTCGAGTGAGATGCAGCGGAATCCACCAAAGCATGAATCCCTCGACTCAGCTTAAGATACCCGTCATTTCCGCATTCATCCACGGGATTCCGCTCATGGCTTTCTGCGACGGCGCGTAAATTAAACCTTATTTAGCCTTTCTAGGGATTGGCCCATGGGGAGTATCCTCAACCGTCCAGCCAAGGTTCTCAATTTCCTTTCGGATTGTATCAGCTCCCTCCCAATCTTTTCCTTTGCGAGCTTCCTCTCTCTCACGCATCAAGCGAAAAACCTCTGAAGGGGTTTCCCTCAAAGTTCCGATCGGTTGTTCTAAGAGTTTCAGGCCCAATATTCTGTCGAATATACCGACGAGCCTTAATTTAGTTCGCGAGTTATACGCCGATGACGCGAGAGAAGACTGCAGTATCGCAATGGCTGCCGGCGTATTCAGGTCATCGAAAGCGGCCTCCTCAAACTTTTTCAAATCAGCTTTCGCCTCATTATTCAGAAATTGTGGAAGAAAAGACCACCCCGTTTTCTTCTTTAATACACTTATACGTTCTCGAATGCGAAGCAGTGCCGCCTGAGCTGCGTCAAGTGCCCCTTCGGTAAACTGAAGGGGGGCGCGGTATTTGGCGAGAAGCGCAAAGTAGCGAAAATCAAGCGCAGTATACCCGCGCTCTTGGAGTATCGAGAGCGTAATAAAGTTTTCGCCTGACTTTGCCATTTTGGCACCCTCAATATTTAAAAACTCACCATGCAGCCAATAACAGGCAAGCGGTTTGCCGAAGGCAGCCTCTGATTGCGCAATCTCATTCGTATGGTGTGTGCCGATGTGGTCCACACCCCCGGTGTGAATGTCGAACGGCTGACCAAGAAATTTTGTGGAAATGGCGGAGCATTCTATATGCCATCCGGGAAATCCGTCCCCCCATGGTGATGACCAGTATTGAATGTGACCGGCAAACCTGCCCACTCGTTTAAACCAAAGCGCGAAATCCTGTGAATGACTCTTCTCTGAGTCAGTGACGATTGTATCGCGCGCTGCGATTCGTTGCGATTCAAACGCCTGCCCGGTCAGTTTGCCGTAATCAGGCAGTTTGGAGACATCGAAATATACTGCCTGGGAAGTCTCATATGCGAACTCTCGCTTGAATAACTCCTTTATAATTGACTGCTGCTCTGCGACATATTGTGAGGCTGGAGCAATGACGTGCGGCTCCTTAATATGAAGTGCGCGCATGTCCTCGAAGAACGCCGAGGTATACTTTTGGACGATTGCCTGAACATCAGCAAGAGTTGACGCGCTCTTTTCGAGCTTATCCTCTCCTTCGTCAGCATCGCTCGTTAGATGGCCAACGTCGGTGATATTCATCACATGGAAAACCACATACCCGGCATATTCAAGCGTCCGGCGAAGAATATCCTCAAAAATATATGTCCGTAGGTTTCCAATATGTGCGTAGTTGTAAACCGTCGGCCCGCAGGTGTACAAGCCAACGCGGTCGGCTTTCAACGGCTTAAAATCCTCCTTTGTTCTCGTTAGAGTGTTATAAAGCTTAAGCTGCATGCCCTAGCTTAATTCCTAATTCATGACTCTTAATTCTATCGTCAGAGCCAGTGTTTTCGCCTGAAAAAGAGAAGGAGTATGACGAGCATTCCGGCCATGATAGCGACAATAATCCAGAAGTCATATCGGGAGCCTATAATTGGTTTGTAAACAGCGTCCGTGGAAAAAATCGCAGCGACGAGAGAAAGATAAAACGTAACCACGGAAAGCATGGTAAGCGTCTGGATTGTGCCGTTTTGCTGTGAGGCAAGCAGCGAGTCGTTCGTCTCATGGATTGCTTCGATGGCATCCTTGTGGCTCTCAAGGATTTGCCAGACGCGATTATATGCCTCTTTCAGATCTTCAAACGACTGCGCTGACCGCCGACCCAAAAGATGCGCACCTCGATGAATCAGCGACTCAAGAATATGGCGCTGGGGCGCCAATGTCCTGCGAAAATTAAGGATGTCGCGTCGAACTTCAAGAATGTTCTTCACAAGGCCTACCTTCGAATCCCTGAACATTTCCGTATCAATTACATCAATGTTCTTTTTAATGTGATTCAGTTGGCGCACTGAATAGTCATAGAGCTGCGAAAGAATGTTGAACAAAAGATGCGCAGTTGTGTCGGAAAAGAGCTCCTCTCGCGTTTCCTCTGACGCTTCGCATGTTTCGAAAAGCTGCTCTAGCGGTAGCAGGTTATCGCGATATACCGTAATTACCGCATCCTTCGTTATGATAAAGTTTATTTCTCTTCCCTCGGTTGTTCTCCGCTCAGGATTAAATACGGGGAAATGGAGCACGAGATACAGTTGCGTGTCAAATTGCTCGATTTTGGGAGTTGCCGCCTCAACAACGATGTCGGCGAGCGGGCTCTCGTGAATTTCATAGTCTTTTTTGAGCGATTCCACGTCCCGCGCACTCGGACTACGCAGGTTAACCCAGCTTATTCGGTTATGGGTGATAGTGGCCATAGCTCCATGATACCTATACTTATCTAGCCTTCCAACTCACAGGGCTGCGAAATATAAAAACATATAGTCCTACTTTAATAAAGCTCTGCTGCGCAGAGCTGCGTGGTATCAAGACTCTTGCTTCTTAATTCGAGTATTAGCACTCTTGACCCCCGACTGCTAATGGTGCTAAAGTTTTCGCATGCGTTTGACTGCACGGCAGGAAAATCTGCTTCTGACAGCCATAGGCGAGTATATCGAGACAGGTACTCCAGTCGCCTCGGAGGAGCTGCGCCTGCGGCACCGGCTTTCAGCAAGCCCGGCCACAATTCGAAATGAACTGTTATCCCTCTCGGAAGAGGGGTTCCTCGTACAGCCCCACACTTCGGCGGGACGCATTCCAACTGATAGGGGGTACCGCTGGTACGCCAACAAGGTAAAGGAACACCCTAGCCTCCGGCAGGAAGAGGAGCGGCTCCTCGAGTCACTCATGGGGGAGGCCACGGACATAAGTTCCTTTTTCCGATCATGTGCAGAGATTTTTGCGGAGATTGCCGAGACGCTCGTAGTGGCTGGGGAGGCGAACAATCCGACGGAACCACTGCATAAGTCAGGATTTCGTGAAATTTTAGCACTTCCGGAATTTACCGACGCTGGCCTCCGTGACAGCTTTGGGGAGCTTGTTGACTCCATTGACGAGGAGGTGCGAAAGCTGGCAGAAGAAACAGACTTGCACGAGCCTCGCGTATTTGTGGGGAGTGAGAACCCCATCACGGAATTTTCGGGCTACAGCATGATTGTCCGAACCATTGACAGGAAAAAAGTAACCGGAGTGATTGCAATTATTGGTCCTACGCGCATGCAATACGATAAAGGCTTTTCATTATTGCGTGAAATCGAGAGATTCTTTGAATAATGTTATGCCAATCAGCAAATTTCATGCCAATCTACAGATTGCAAGTGACACGAATACGTATTCGCAATTCGTCATATTGGCATTGATTTGTAGATTCGCATAATACTTGTATGGATGACATTGAAATAGGAAACCCCGCCGACGAGGAAGGTGACGGAGCTGACCCGCTTGCAAAACTCAAGCGGCTTCGGGAAAAGTTGAAGCACTGCGAGAAAGAAAAGGAAGAGTATCTTCTTGGCTGGCAGCGCGCAAAGGCGGAGCTTTTGAACGCAAAAAGGGATGAGATGCGGCGCATGGTGGAGTGGCGTGAGCGGCTGGAGGATGCGACAATTTTCGAGTTTTTGGCGGTACTCGACAGTTTCGAACTTGCGATGTCAGCAAGCCATGAGCGTCACATGTCGCCGGAATTAAAGCGGGGGTTTGATCTGATACGTCTTCAGTTCGTTGATATACTGCGGAAACTGGGGGTTTCTGAAATTGAGGCCAAGGGCACGTTCAATCCTGCCTTTCATGAGGTGATTGAGGAAGTGGAGGCCGATGCTGAGGCGGGAAGCGTTGTAGAAACCTTGCAGAAGGGATTCAAGCGGGGAGAGCGGGTGCTGCGCCCGACCCGGGTAAAAGTCGCCAAACCAAAATCATAACTTTTAAACATTTAAACTTTTAAACTTGTCGAATATGCCCAAAATCATCGGAATAGACCTCGGTACAACGAATTCAGCAGTCGCCGTCGTAGAGGGGGGCGAGCCGCATATCGTCGAAAACAAAGAGGGGAATCGCACGACACCCTCCATGGTTGCTGTCGCCAAATCAGGAGAACGTCTGACGGGGCTCCTGGCAAAGCGCCAAGCTGTCACAAACCCCAAGAATACCTTCTTTTCCATCAAACGCCTGATCGGCCGGAAGTTTTCTGATGCAGAGGTGCAAAAAGATCTGAAACTGCTGCCCTATGAGTTGCGCGAATCGGGCAACGGCGGCGTCGAAATAAAGATGAGCGATAAATGGGTGCGTCCGGAGGAAATCTCCGCCATGGTGCTCCAAAAGCTAAAGCAGGATGCGGAAGAAAAGCTCGGCCAAAAAATTACCGAGGCTATTATCACTGTCCCGGCGTATTTTGACGATTCGCAGCGAAAGGCAACCCAAGCGGCCGGCGAAATTGCGGGGCTCGCCGTAAAGAGAATTCTTAATGAGCCGACAGCCGCCGCGCTCGCGTACGGACTGAATCGGAAGAAGGATGAAAAAATCGTGGTCTATGACTTCGGTGGCGGGACTTTCGATATCTCGGTCCTCGAGATTGGCGACGACACCATTGAGGTCCGTGCGGTGGACGGAGATACGCACCTCGGAGGAGACGACTTCGACCAGCGCGTTATCTCATGGATTATCGATGAGTTCAAAAAGGAACAGGGAATTGACCTCTCAAAAG
>CAZOFN010000062.1:0-4743 GCA_964579195.1 uncultured Candidatus Saccharibacteria bacterium
TTGCTCTGCTGTAGCCAAGTCCGCCCTTTGTTGTTGCCGGGAACGGCGGGTTCCCGGGCCTTTCTTCGCGTCGGCGGTGCGCAACAATCCAGTCGGCGATGGCAAGGGCGAATTGATAATCGGCGGCTGACCCGTCTCTTTCGCCAAGGAGATAAAACACATGGAGAAGTTCAGCAAATTGAGCGAGGTTCAGGGGGCCCCTCCTCTGCTGTTCCGCGAGGAACTGCCCTTTCGCTTTTTCCGCAACGTCGCGAGGCGCTGCCGGTGCCGCTTCACCCAAGTTTATGAGAAGTGTCGCCAATTGCTGGAGCATGATGGGAGTTGCCGCACCCTCCGCCACGGTTCTTATCGCAATCTCGGTCCAGCGTTTTGCGTCTTGGAGGTATGAGTCGTTGCCTGTCCAGTGCGAGAGTAGAAGTGCCTCTTCGGCGCTGTATATGTAGAGAAGGGAGTTTTTGGAGACGAGCGAGTCTTCGAGTTGCCGTTTTATATAGGTAAAGTGCCTTTCAACATTCTTGCGATAATCAATGAGACCGTGGAGAGAGGCGTACTCCCCCAGGGCCCACATGGCAAACGCTGAGCGAGCGAAGTCAACGTGGTGTTGGGACTCTTCCGATGGCGTGCGAAATGGAGAGACATTGCCGTCTGGATCTTGCTGCGAATTGAGCCAGGAGATCGCTTCTTCAACCGCAAAAGCACTCTGCGGTTCTGCGGTGGCAACCGGACCGAAGAGGGAGTAGATGTTTCCTTCGTTTTCAATCCACGACTCAACTTCCAATATACGTACCGTTGATGTGTGAGGGTTATACTGAGTAAGGTTTGCCTTTTGACTGGCAAGCGCAAGCAGGTCCTGAAGTGAGTGAAAGCGTTCGACATTAAAAACGTCCGGGATAAGCCAGGCCTGTTTTCCTTCGGTTTCCAGTAAGTAGCCTTTTTCCGGCCAGCGAATCTCTTCTTCCTCTAGTTCTGCTGATGACAGCGGGATGCGAAGCGGTGAGAGAACGGTGATTTCTATTTGCACATCAGGCAATTCGTAGGGCTCGATCGGCTTAAATCTCGGGTCGCGGCTCGCCGCTTTCACGCCCCTTGAGATTGCCTCGTGGAAACGGAGACGCTCGATAACGCGGGAGCCGCGGCATTTCCCGCCGACCCAGAGCGTTATGTCAATGTCGGTGTGAAGAAAAAAACGTGGGGGGATCTTTGCGGCATGCTGCTCCGAATCAGGGTGCTTGATGCCGCGGCGGGTCTCTTCCAGGAGAAATGTCTCGAGGGCGCTGCGTGCCAGCGCTGATGCCATTCCCCGCTCGGTGTCGCTGAGGCCCCAACGGAGCGGGTTGATGTCGCGGGCCCGACTTTTATTTTCGTAAACTCGTATGAGTTCCAAGTTGAATACGCAAAGCCATTCTCCCTCCGAGGGAAGACGAGATACATCCGGACTGATGATGAACGTCAGTTTCTCGGGTGGGCATGCCGGGATGCGCCGCGGGGCATCCTTGAGGCGCCGGGGGAAAGGGAATGTACAGAACTCATTGCCTCCCGGGGAAATGATCAATACGATATCAATTTCTTTTGCCACCGTTCCGATCCAGAGAAGAGCAGCTTCGGCTTTCTCTAAGTAATCCGATTTGTGGCGCGCTCTTTCTACCGCCGCCTGAAGTTTCTCGACAATATTCATTGGGGAGGATGTTATATCACGGGTTAAGAATACCGAAAATAGCTTTCAATAAAAAGAAAGAACGCGCGGCCGGGGGCCGCGCGTCTCCGCCAGCGCTTCTTCGCGCGGCGGTTTAGCACTTCAGGGGACGCGTGAGAACGAACTTGCCCGCGGGGTAGACCTTCGCGGGATCGAAGCAGCCGCCGTAGTACTGCATCGGGTCATCCGTGTTCCGGAGGTCGCCATCGGCGTTGCCGTAGTAGCAGGGCCGCGTGCAATACTGCCAATGGAGGTGGACGACGCCCCGGGCACCGTAGCCCGAGTCGCCCATCCGGCCGACGGGCTGGCCGCGCCTCACCACATCGCCGCGCTTCACGAGCGCCTCGTCGAGGTGGGCGTAGAGCGTATAGCGGCCAGGCCTCTCACTGAAGGGGTCGTCCGGCCCCTCGTGCTCTACCAGCACGCAGATCCCGCACCCCGGAGGGCTGACTGCGGCGAGCACCTTCCCGCCGGCGGCTGCAAGGATCAGATCGCCGCGTGTTCCGCAGAAATCAACTCCTGCATGCAGCCCCGGGCGGCAGCACTGGCCGTTGGCTCCCGTGCTTGAGGCGTACCGGGAGCAAACCGAACCGCCGGCGGTGGCACCGAGGTCGCCCACGCTGGCGCACCCCACAAGGAGTAAGACAGTAGCGGAGAAGAAGAGAACGCGGAGTCGGGTGTCCATATGGGCACCTCCTTTCGTACTACACTGTGAACTCGTTTTTGCAGTTTGTCAAATAAAGGCTCTAAACGCGAGCGGACGGGCAAACCGTGCGGAGTGGACACACGCCACACTTTGGTGTTGGTGCTTTGCAAATTGGCCTCCCCAAATCAATGAAAAGGGTGGTGATCTTGGGCCACCAGGTTTTGTGGTTTTTGTAGAGTTCCATGAGGTCTTTTTCGATTTTGGCGGGCTCATCGTGGATCGTTAGTCCGAGTCGCTGAGCGAGGCGCCGTGTGTGCGTGTCCACCGCAATGCCGTCAACAATGCCGTGCACGTTCCAGAGGACAATGGATGCCGTTTTTCTGCCGACACCGGGGAGCGTTAACGTCTCAGTCATAGTTTTGGGAATTTGCCCTTTGAACTTTTCCTGAATCAACTTGGCGGCCGCAATGATGTTTCTCGCTTTCGCTTTGTAGAGGCCGATTTTTGAGATTTCTTTTTCGAATATTTTTAGATTTGCATTCGCATAGTCTTTTGGCGTTTTATATTTTTTGAAAACTTCTTCATTGATTTTATTGACCATGATATCAGTCGCCTGCGCCGACATAATGACGGCGGCCAGAAACTGCATCGGCGTCTTGTAGTGAAGCGCCGTTTTCGTCGCGGGGTTCAGTTTTAAGAGCGCTTTTACAATCAAAACCGCTCGTTTCCTTTTAGTCCCGAGTGTCTCTTTTTTGATCCAACGCTTTGTAAACTGATTGTATTCGCCCATGGGGTGAAAAATTACCTTTTCACTATATGGTACACTACTGGCGATGCAAGCTACCGTTGCCACTCGACTGTATGCCGTAAGTGACACTGTTCTCGTGTCGGGCATGTATGCTTGTGTCCCCTGCGGGTACCTCCAATATTTTGAAGCTGGCTCGCGATTTGCCGAGTGTCTCGCGTGTCTTGCAGGAACGTCAGATGGACCAACGGGGTATCAGACGGAAAGCGACGAATTTTGGCAGTTGGTAGGGTAGTTTGATCTCCTGAGTAACTCACCCGTTTTTATCTGGTGTTTCGCACGAGTGTGTGAAAATATCCCATACATTATCTTATGCTATAGCATAAGATAATGTATGGGATATTTTTGTAGGGAAAGTCTTACGTCATCCGCTGAATGCCTCGCCCTTTTAAGGGCGGGGATGATGGCGCATTTCAGGGTGCGGCGGAGCTGACGCCGCGCGTCGAAAAACGTCCCGATACTTCGCTCTCAAGGGTGAAGACAGTTTACTTTCTTTCCTGAAGCGTCAAGGTCACCTCACGCTCTTCGCGATCTTGGTTTACAACCGTGAGTGTGAGCTCGTCGCCGATTTTTGCGCTATCAAGGACGTCTTCGAGCGTTTGATGTTCGCTCAATGTTTTCTCGTTGGCTCTGAGGATAATGTCGCCTTCGCGTATGCCACCCGCCGCCGCGGGACTTCCTTTTTCCACGCCGCTATATCCCGGTAAGCGCTCGCCGTGAACCAAGATGCCGTGATCAACCGAAAGCTTATACCGCTTTTTGACCTCCTCCGTTACCGGGATATAGCGGATACCAAGGTACGGTTTCTTGATTTTTCCAAAAGCTTTCAGGTCGGTGAGGTCATTCTTCGCGAGGTTAATCGGCGTTGCAAATCCGATATTTTCCGCGCCATACACCACAGCGGAATTGATGCCGATGACCGCTCCCTTGAGGTCAATCAACGGCCCGCCGGAGTTTCCCGGATTGATTGCGGCGTCAGTCTGAATTAAGCCCCGCAGGCGCTCGCTCTGCCTGCCGTCATCCGAGACGGCGGTAAGGAAGCGGCGAAGTCCCGAAACAATGCCGGCCGACACGGTGTTTTGAAATTCACCGAGCGCGTTCCCCAGCGCAATGACTGTTTGTCCCAGAAGGATATTGTCTGAGTCACCAAGTTTGACGAAGGGTAGATTGTCTCCCTCGATTTTCAAAATCGCAAGGTCATTCAGGGGGTCGCGCGCGAGTACCCGGGCGGTGTATCTGTCTTCAGACGTGGTAATCACGGTGTATTCGGCGTTCGCATCGGAAACCACGTGTTTGTTGGTTACAATGAGGCCGTCGGAGGAGACGAAAAACCCAGAGCCGTTGCCCACCCTGACCCGCCCATCGTCGGTGCGTGGCAGGTGATTCACAATCTCTTCCCGTGACTCGTGGTGCTTTGCTTTTTTCTCGAACTCCTCGATCTCCCGCCACATGGTCTCGGGGATCTCGTGAAGTACGGCGCTTGTGTCTTTTCCTATGACGATGGAGACAACCGCCGGCAGCGTTTTCCCGATGGCGGCAATTACCGATTCTTCGTGAGTCATCCCGGTTAGTATATAGCCACTGGCCACTAGCCACTAG
>CAZOFN010000063.1:0-2793 GCA_964579195.1 uncultured Candidatus Saccharibacteria bacterium
AGCCTTGAGACGTGCGGTCTCACCGACGAGCGGCGATGACGTCATAAGAAAGCAGTATGACTGGTGTTCACTTCTGCCTACGCGACCGCGAAACTGGTGAATTTGCGCGAGCCCGAATTTTTCCACGCCGTCAATCAGCATGACGGTAGCATTCGGAACGTCCACGCCTACTTCAACGACTGAGGTTGAGATGAGAACGTCTAATTTTCTATCTTTAAAGTCTTGCATTACCCGCTCTTTCTCTTTGGCTTTCAGTTTGCCATGCATCATGCCGATTCTCAGGTCTGGGAAAATTTCCTTTTTTAATCTATCATATTCAATTTTTACCGCCTTCACCTCCTCCGAGAGTATCGCCCCCTTTGTCTCTTGTCCCATATCACTGGCCGCTATCTCTATGCGCGGACAAATTACAAACGCTTGCCGACCAGACTGAATTTCTTTTCTGATAAATTCATACGCCGCCATACGCTTCTCGTGCGGTACGATTTTTGTCACAATCGGTTTCCTGCCTTTCGGCAATTGATCCAAAACCGAGATGTCCAAGTCTCCGAACACTGTAAGGGCTAACGTTCTCGGAATGGGCGTCGCTGTCATACTCAAAAAGTGCGGCACTTGCCTTTTGTCACTTGTCCCTTGTCGCTTCTGCAGCTTTGCGCGCTGAGCGACACCGAACCGGTGCTGCTCGTCCACAATAATGAGACCCAAATTGGGAAGATGCACTTTGTCTTGAATGACTGCGTGCGTTCCGATAACAATTTCTATTTTTCTTTCTTTGGCGAGTGTCGCCACATTCGCCTTCGATGATTCCCCGTATGGCGCCAAAACTCGCTTTTGCGAGGCAGTTAAAAGACCCAGCGAAACCCCAAATAAGGAAAGCAACTTTTTGAATGTTTCGAGATGTTGAAATGCTAAAATCTCCGTGGGTGCAAGGTACGCAACCTGATATCCTGCTTTCATTGCATTCAATGCGGCAAGTGCCGCAACTACGGTCTTTCCCGAGCCAACGTCCCCTTCAAGTAGTCTGTTCATGGGAGTGGGCTTCGCCATGTCGTTTACTATTTCCCAGGCAGCCCGCCGCTGGGCGTCGGTTAGGGGAAATGGAAGAGATGCCACAAACTTTTTCACTATATCAAGCTGCAGTGGGATCCGGGGCGCTGCCCGTTCGTGCAGCTTCTTTCGATCCCGCAACGCCCGCAGCTGGATAAGAAAAATATCCTCGAATGAAAATCGCCTTCGGGCTATCTCGGCCTCTGACAGGTTTTTGGGAAAGTGAATTTTAGGAAGAGCGAGAGAAAGTGGAGGAAGTTTAAACTTTTTCAAAAGTGCCGTGGGAAGAAAGTCTCCCATCTGCGATGACAGGGGAAGCGCCTGGCGGACGAGAAGCCGGAGCCATCGCGACGAAAGACCCGATGTTTCCGGGTAGACAGGGGCGAGTCCCGCCGTATGAGTCAAATCTCTTTTGCCAATGCGCTCATACGCGGGGTTTGCAAGGTAAGAACCTTTTTTGCTTTTGGCGAGTTTACCGGAAAGCGCAAGGGTTTCACCAGGATGAAGTGAACTTGCCAGGTACGATTGGTTAAACCAAACGACCCGCACCCTTCCGGTTTCATCTTCAACAGTGGCTTCCGCCAAATTCATGCGGCGTTTCCAAACCCGCGTCGCCTTGATGTCGCGAAGGCGCGCATACACCGTTGCCAGCTCACCAACCCTCAGTTCCCTGATTTTTTTAATATTAGAAAAGTCATCATATCGAAAGGGTAAATGGAGCAGCAAATCGCGGACAGTTTTGATGCCGAGGTGATGCAACCGCGAGAGAATTCGCGGACTGACGTTCTTTAATGCCCCCACAGGAGTTTCCGGAATCATACACTAACTTTATGCGTCAAACCTCAATTCGCCAAAAGTACCATATACGCGCGATCGCGGATATACGGTATTCCGGGTATCAAAGACATCCCGCCGCCTGACGCTGGAATACGAAACCTCTATGGGGAAAAGTACGCTTGATGTCGGTTGCTCATTGTGAGAACATCATATGCGGCATGCAACGATTCCCGGCCGGTCAACTATCATACGCGACTACAGAGCGCCTCCCATTGGGGAGGCGCTTTTCGTATCGGCGGGTTCTTTAACAACAAAGAGGAGAACACCATGCAACACATCTTGAAGAGTCAACAGTTCAATCGCCCGTTCCTAGAAACCCTTTTTGAAGAGACAGAACGTCTCCAAGATAGCTTCGTACGCTACGAGGCGCGCCAGAAATTGAGGGGCGCATTCCGCGACAAGATGCTCTTTAACATCTTCTATGAGCCCTCCACGAGAACGCGCCTGTCGTTTGCTGCGGCAGCAGAGCATCTCGGCATGGATGTGGTAACCACCGAAAATGCGCGCGAGTTCTCATCGGCCGCCAAGGGTGAAACGCTCGAAGATACCACTCGCGTACTCTGCGGCTACCGCCCCGACATCATCGTTCTTCGCCATCATGAGACGGGCGGCGCCGAACGAGCGGCGGCTGTCAGCAGTGTACCGATTATCAACGCCGGCGATGGCGCCGGGCAGCATCCGACCCAAGCGCTTCTCGACCTTTACACCATCTTCCGAGAGAGAAAGACAGTCGACGGCCTCACGGTTGTCATCGGCGGAGACCTTAAGAACGGGCGCACCGCGCGCTCGCTTGCCTACCTCCTCGCGAAGTTCGCCGGCGTTAACATCATCTTTGTCTCACCCCCCGAGCTTCGCGTCGCGAGTGACATCAAAGAGTACCTCAGAAGGCACAATGTCTCCATCACGGAG
>CAZOFN010000063.1:2803-3030 GCA_964579195.1 uncultured Candidatus Saccharibacteria bacterium
TGAGGAGAACAACATCAACAGGGTACTACCAGAATCCGACGTTGTCTACTAGACACGGATCCAACTAGAGCGCATGAAAAAGACGATGTATGAAAAAACAGCGCGGCGCTACCAAATCGGAACGCGTGAACTTTCCTTCATGCGGCCCGACGCCGTACTTCTCCACCCGCTTCCGCGCGTGGGAGAAATTACCCGCGCGGTAGATAAAGACCGGCGCGCTGCCTACT
>CAZOFN010000063.1:3080-4728 GCA_964579195.1 uncultured Candidatus Saccharibacteria bacterium
GATGTACATCCGCATGGTGATTCTTGCCTGGCTCCTGAGAGAACAGGAGCTGTAACCAAAAGGAGTCCGCTTCGGCATATGCCGAAGCGGACTCCTTATCAGTTACCGCTATTCGTCAACTATGACTGATTATTAATCTTTAGCGTCCCCAGGAGGACTCGAACCCCCGGCCTTCAGGTCCGCAACCTGACGCTCTATCCACTGAGCTATGGGGACACGTATATTTAATTCTAGAATCCTAAAATCCTCGCGAGGATGTCGGCAAATGACTCCTCCTGTCGAACTTCCGGAATGTATGGCAGCAGAGCCTGCCGCACTTTTACCGGATCCGCCCCGCCGAGCGGCATTTTTATGTGCGGCATAAGCGATTTTTTGGATTCAAGACTGAGCTCTTTTATACCACTCACGTTATAGAAAATCCAGAATGACTTTAGGTCGTCAAAATCAAAAATGCGCCTTCCGATTTGAACGCCGTCTTCTGTGATTTTTGCACGAACCATGCGCGGCGGACGGAGCGCATATAGAGAGACTACGAACGAGGCAAGAATGACAAAAATGCCGAAAAGAAGACTCCCCGTGGCAAGCGCGAAAGCCAAAAGGCCGAGCGCCAACACTCCGCCGGCAATAAACCAGCCTCGCGTTTTGGGCACGTGTTCATACTCCCACGCCTCCCATAGGTAGAGCTCGGCATCACGATATCGAAGCGGCGCCTCTCGTATCACACCCGCTTCGATGCGCTCAACTCCCGGATGCTTGATATCGAAAACTTTTCTTTCCGGCGGGCGAATTTCCATCCCGTTAGAAGCAGATCGCGGCGAGAGCGCGCTTTCTGCTGGTTAGTCACTCCAAATATTTGCCAAAGATTTCTCCCGTAGAATATCGTTCGACAATCGCGGGGTTCTTGCGGGATCCGTGACAGCTTCATTGTAACGGGTGTAGAAGGTTTCACCAAAAGTCCAGCCATCTATTCCAATGTTCTCAAGAATATTGGAATAGATGGTAAGACAACTGCAAGGCAAACATGATACCGCCCGCGTCAGGTGACGCGGGCGGGGGCTTCCGTACTGTACTTCTCCCACAGGTACCGAAGCCGCGGCTCGACGAGATACTCGAAGAATGCCTTCGGCGAGGAGATGTAGTCGAGCGAGAGTATGAGACCGAAGGCGAGGAGATGCAGGGCGCTTAGGACCAGCATCTCGGCATCAGGCTCCTCGCCGTGCCCGGTTCGCCGATGCACCTGGAAGAGCGGAGCAAGCCCGGCGAGGAAGTCCTCCGCGAGGCTGCCGAGGTGAGAGCGGTACCGGTCGCCCTCCGCGCGGGTGGAATGGATCCACGCTTGCAAATCCGCGTGGCCGAGAGCAACCAGCTTCTCGTCGAGGTTGCGTCCCGCCGCGTTGGCGAGCCGCAAGCCGTGCTCCACCAGGCGACCGGGGAGTCTCTGCCGTGCCTGGATCAGGGCGTCCGACCGCGCCCGAATCATTGGCGTCGGCGGCGTGTTCCTCCAGAGGCAGTCGGTGACCGCCTCCATAAGGTGCGCCACCGTGTGATCAATAGTGGCGTGTCCCGGCGGGTGCTGCCAGTACTTGGTATCGAACGCACCCAGGGCCGCCTGCGCCGCAGCAAGGGTTATCATCAGGAGTCTCCTTTT
>CAZOFN010000064.1:0-4673 GCA_964579195.1 uncultured Candidatus Saccharibacteria bacterium
CGGCGAGAGAAGCCGGAAGAGCATTCTTTCTCTGCCAATAATTCACGACCTGCCACTGAATAGACTGCAAGTCCCCGACGCGGCGCTGATCGAACTGGACCATTCTTTGCGTGAATGGAGATCCGATGATAAAAAAGCTGCCAATGACAGAGAAAATCACTAAAAGAACTGCAGCCCACAAAAGATTTTTTGCCCGGGGAGTAATCTCAGAAGATATACGGCGCAGCTCCCAGAGGTAGTAGAGAAAGACGCCACCGGCCACAATGCCTACCGCGAGAATCTTCACATAAAAGCGGAGGGACAGCTCACCCTGGAGGAAGTTATAGACGAGCGCCACCAGGTCGCCAATCAAGGCAATGGCTGCAAGAAACAGCGTGAGGTATAAAAGCCATTTCCGAAGGCGCGACTCGCGCTTTTCGGGATTCTGTATTTGATCCTTGTGAAGCAAGCGAACGGTGATGACGTGCGCCGGAAAGATGATGAGGAGTGAGGCGATTGCCGAGCGCATGGCATCCGAGGCACGGAACGGGGAGAGCGCATCGGGGAACCAGTAGTTGATGTACTGAAAGAAGAGCGTAACCAGGCTTACCGCCGAGACGTATAATGTTGTGACCGCCAGGAGATGGAGAAACACGTCTTTGGGTGAAGTTCGTTCTGTTGAGTCACTCATAATAGAGCTAACAATATCGTAAAGCGATGGGACTTTCAACAAAAATATAAGACGCTACTTAGTTACATTCATCACTCAATGGAACACTGCTCGCGTACGATGATAGGACTCCATACCTCCTTCGTCCGTAATAGTTAATTTAGTGTAGTGCTAATGGGAAACTCGTATAGGCTTAAGGATCAGTTTGTAAACGTCGTAATAGAGTCTGTCGCTTCCCTGTCGCCTGCCTTTATGTGTTATCGCTAACTTATTCCTTTGGGCAAGCCGTTTCAATAATGTTCTGCTGCCAAAAGATGACCAACAGATAAACGCTCGCCCATTTCGCGTGAGGTGGTGACGCAAACCAGAGAAAAAGGCTTTGGTCGCTTTATTTCCTTTGTCCCAAAACATTATCTGATATTTTTTCCGCGACGCATGATCCGTGAACGGAGGATTGAAAGTTATTACATGAAAACGCCTATTGATTTTCCCAAATACATCGGCTTTTTTCACGTCAATTTTGATCCCAAGACTTCGGCTATTTATTTTAGCGTTCCGGACTGCTTGAGGATTCTTATCAGTCGCCAAAACATAACGAGCGCCCTTTCTTTTCATTGCAAGCGCCACGAGACCAGTTCCGGTCCCAATATCCCATCCGTCTTCCCCTTTCCTAATGTCAATCAACTTGCAAAGTAGCTCCGTGTCGGTTCCGCCTGAGTACACTCTCGCAAGAACAGCATAGCGAAAATCGGCCAACTGTTTCTGGTAAGGCTTTATCTTTTCAATCTCTTGGAGTTTCTTAGTTTGAAGTTGAAGACTCCGACTGCTCATTTATTTTTTCGGCATATTCATGCGAGATTCTAGCATGGCGATAATGTTATCGGCACCCGGCGTGCGATAGGGAGGGACCTCATCAAGTGAAAACCAGCCGGCTTCGAGGATTTCCTTCGGGTCGGTCGTAAAATCCGAAACGTCAACACGGCTGTAAAAACAGCGCACCATGTCTCTTTTGAAGTTTCGCGTCGTAAGGTATGTTCCCATGACTTCAATGGGGCCAAGGGTAATACTGAGCTCCTCCTTTATCTCCCGGCGAATAGAGTTTTCGGGAGACTCGCCCTTTTCTATACCACCACCGGGAAAGGTCCAGATGCGCTTTCCGTAGGTATTGCGAATCAACAAGTACTTTCCGCGGTACTCGATGGCGCACTTCGTGCCGCTGGTTTTCGGCCGGAAGAGAAACCAATAAATCCGCCTGAGAAAAAATCCCAGACGGTACATAAGCGGCCAAAAGCGTGGCATATACATGGAGTACATAAGGATGTCACTGCAGCGCGAAGCTCGACTCAATATACTCCATTGCATCTATCGGCGTGTCCGCAAAGTAGATGAGTAGAGACACCTTTTTCGGCAAGAAACCCTCTTCTTCCATTTTCCCAAGCTGCTGCCGGAAGCCCGCATAAAAATCATCCGTATTTAAAAATACAACAGGCTTGTTGTGAGTGCCCTGCTTTTTTAGCTCTAAAACCTCCGTTGCTTCGTCCAGAGTTCCAATCCCGCCGACCATTACTACGACAGCATCAGATTTCTCCAAAAGAAGTTTCTTTCTTTCGGAAAGGTCCTTGGCGATTATCATTTCATCAGCATCCAGCTTGCGAGAATCTTTCAACATCTCCATCGTGACGCCGCACAAATGCCCGCCCGCCTCCCGAACAGCAGAGGAGACAATTTTCATTAAGCCGAGATCGGTTCCGCCCCACACGAGCCCGTACCCACGCTCTGCCATGAGATGCGAAAATTCTACTGCAGGCCTTGCATACTTTTCGTCGGTCACATAGCCGGAGAGAAAAACACAAATACGCTTCATACTATGATGGATGCTTTCTGCTTTGTCTCCTCAAACCTCAGCGAAAGGGGAGATAAGCGGCAAACTACTTTAGCGTTAGTGGAGGAGAGTCACGAAATCTTTTTGAGAACTTCTTTAATGGGTAGGATATGAGACTCGTTGTAATGCTCAACATGTGACTCCAAAAAGCTTCGAGGAGAATACTTACCATCGGGGCCACATTTTCTATCCCACGCATCGTCTGGCAATGTTTTAAAAACTTCTACCATGCGTTTCCCAGACTGATCAAATTCTTCAAAAACTTCTTCCCAATTTAAATTTTTTCTTTTAGCTACTTCCTCGGCATTAAACGCATCCTCATCATAAATCCATTCGAAATTTTCCCCATCTCTTACACATTCCGTGTGATAAGTATCCAGTGTATTCCATCCTGAAAAGTGCGCTAGCATGTCCTTTAAACTCCATCTATCAAAGAGAGCCACTTCCCGTTTATCACTTGGAAACTTCTTTACCAGATCAATCAGCTCCTCATGGCCGCTTTCCAAGGCTCCGATGAGATTTTGATTTTTCATAGTGTGTCCCGTCAGATTTCCGGGGAGATTACCAATGGAGATACCGGGAATCGAACCCGGGCCTCCTCAATGCGAATGAGGTGTAATGCCACTTTACTATATCCCCAGAAATCTATCGGGACGAACATGTGCAGTTTTGCCTCCCTCGGGCAAAACCCGGGGAATTTTTATACGCTCACGCGGATAGAAACCCGGCTCGCTAAAATTCCCGGTGCAAGCAAAAAATTTACTTGCAGCCCACTGAACTACGGGCCCGTAGCGATAACAAGGCGGAGAATACCGTATTTCCGAGAAACAAAAAAGTACCGGTGTCATTTTCTTGACGGACTCTAGTATATATGCTATGGCACAGCAATGGAAGTACTTTACATTTCACTCACTACTCTGGTACTCGGAGTATCGGTATTGCTTCTACATCACGATAAGTGAGACAGACCCCAAAAGGAGCGCATGGCGCTCCTTTTGGGTTGCGTGCTTACTTGACGACACAGATAAGGGTGGCTAATATTAATCCTGACAATGAATCATTCGCGAGCCTTTCAGTTTTGGTTTAATTTTTATTTCCGACCGCGGTCGGCTGATGGCGCGTGACTCAAAAACACTTTCAGGTGCCCTCTGCCGACCGGTTCTACCGGTCGGATTTGTTTTTTACGCCGCGTGCGGTAAACCACAGCAGATGCGGAGGACCGTAGATGCAAAGGACGGGACAAATGAACATAACCGAGAAGCCGCGATGCGACGAATGCGGGAGGGAGCTCGTGAAGAAGCGGGTACCCCGCGCACCGTTCTTCGTAGGAAGTGCCGCGGGGAACCGGGACGAACGATTCGAGTGTCCGGGTGGATGCCTCGAGAAAGGAGAGCAACGTGCTGCACCGAAAGGCTCTCGAACTCCCCCTTCAGCGACTAGCCGAGGGCCTGCGCATCGCGAGCCCCAATGAGGAGGTCGAATCGGGCCGCTTGTGGTAAGGCGAGACCGAGCCGGCGCGGGAAACCCGCGCCGGCTATCGAATTTTTGGATTATTGACGAACAATAGAGAGCTTGCTACAAAGGAAATACATGCAGCGAACCCTTTCACTGCGCACAATTCTCCTCGGGATTTCAGTCCTTGGGACTTTAATCGCGCCAGAGCGGGGGTAGCAGTGCAGTAAAAAACGTTCCATCCATCAAGCCCCCGCTGGACGCGGGGTGTTCCGTTTTATGGGGAGGTGATGATGCTCTACAGTTTTCTCTGCGGCGCATGCAGACGACCGCATTCGCCCAAAGTCTCCTGCGAGAACGCAGCAACGCTCCATGAAGAAGCCAACCGGAGCCGAAAGGAGAGCGGGTGATGGCGTGTGAGGAGTGTGTCGAAGCAGGTGTGGATCCTCGAGGACTCTGTGAACACTCCGATGTATACCGGGAGCTCCAGCGCCTGGGGCGCCAGGGGCGACCTCTCGAGCAAGAGAGGCGAAACGAGAAGTAATTCACGGCATGAAGACCATGGCCGTCCGAGCCCGGAGCGCGCACACGCGCGCTCCGGGCGGATAGTTTTTGTAGAGAAATTTTGGTCGGGGCACTGGGAATCGAACCCAGTCTACACGCACCCGAAGCGTGCGTACTACCGGTATA
>CAZOFN010000065.1:0-1129 GCA_964579195.1 uncultured Candidatus Saccharibacteria bacterium
TACAAAAACCCCGACGTTAAAAGTCGGGGAGCCGACCCGGGCGTCGGCTTTGAACTACAGAGCCGAGCGATAAAAGCAATTCAAAGTCTAACTAAATACAAGAGTTGAGGCAAGGCAAACTCACAAATAATCTCCATCCCACACTCCGCGAGCCGCACCCGTTCCACGACGCCCGCTCCGTGCGAGGTTGCCTGTGAAAAGGAAATCAAATTAGCAAATTCACTGCCCAGGCAGTGAATTTGCTAATTTGATTTATATCGCTTCAACGGTATCCCCTTGCGCGCGTATCCTTGGTATAGTCACTCTCCCCAGGATGAGCCCTCCGGTTCTGCGGCCTGTCCAATATCAATGCCGCCAAGCCCATGTGCTTCTGCTACATTCTCAGTTTCTACCGAAGGATTACCACTATCGCGAGGTGTTCCTTCACGGATTCTTTCTTCTGACTTATCCGGAGGAGTAGTCGTCGCTGGGGTTTTGTCTACGTTACTTCCGGGAACAGCGCCACCAGCCACCGACGTGGTATCGGGAGAAGTACCAGACTCATCTGCTGGCTCTTGTCTCGGTTGGTTCGATTCTACTCGAGAAGCAGAGAGGACATCCGTGCGGGGTGCTGTCTCTTGCGTTGTCTCAAATGGAGTCACGCGATTAATAGTATCCAGCAAATTGAACTCGTGTACGGAAAGATAACCGGAAGCAAATACAAGCCCCGCGGTAAAAAACGCGATTGATGCTGAAGGCAGATATGCTTTGATGTCAAAACCTGTACCAAAATCGTTCATAGGGGAAAGGGGGGTTAGCATTACATTTCTTATAATCACGACGAGGAATACATACCGCTCTTTCAGCGAGGAGAAGAACATGCAAATGCCTGACGAGCTCGACCATTTGTCTTCTTCATGTAAGTCATTGAAATTTAATACGCGCCCAAGAAATTAAAATTAAACATGTCCTTAGGAAATTTCCGAAACCATGTATAGCGAGCTGTAAGGCAAAACCTTGATTTCGTCTTGAATATATAGTATGATTCGCGCGACAATTTATATCGCGGGATGGAGAAGTAGTATCTCGCAAGGCTCATAACCTTGAGATCCCAGGTGCAATTCCTGGTCCCGCAACATTTTGCATAAAA
>CAZOFN010000065.1:1139-4626 GCA_964579195.1 uncultured Candidatus Saccharibacteria bacterium
ACGCCGGCCACGTGGCCGGCGTTTGAGTTTATTATTCTGCCTACCAACTCGCCCCATTCGTAAGTCCCGGTGCGTATTCCGGCCACCCTCCTTCGCTCACTTCGTGAGCTTTGGCGGGGCGAGCCGCCTGGTTCTCGGCTTTAGCACTTTTACCAGTTCGCTCTTTTAGCTAACCCCAGTGCGTATTCCGGCCAGAAAACGCCGGCAGCTGGACCACCGTTACATTGGCCATCAGAAGCCCCAGGCTCTTTCACCCAAAGCAGCGCATCAACCAAGGAATGCGAGGGGGTGGTCGTCGGCTGAGAACCCAACGCGCGTCCCTCCGGATTACACCACTCGTAATTTGGCGCCAAACCCAGGCCGTTTCGCGAAGTATCAATGATAAATGCTTTGCCGCCAAGAAGGCCAGAAAGATAGTTCCCGTAGGAGACAGAAATGTCAGTGGAAACGAAGTTGGAAACATTCAAGGTAAAGCCTCGTACCTCACCAACGCCCGCCTGACGCAGACGGTCAGCCATGACTTCAGGAAGATGCCAGTGCGGGTGCCCGCCATCGAGATACACCGAAGTGCCGCCTAAACCGTTCAGGACACGCACGGCATGGCGAATCAATTCAAGACGCTTTTGCTGCTGGGTGGAGTTCAGGCAGTCAAGGCTCGCTAATGCGTCAGGCTCCAAAAGTACCACTGCCTTGCGGTTTCCAATACCACTAGCAAATGAACGCATCCAGCGCTGATACGCTTTGACGCTTGCAGAGACACCGCCAGAGTAACTTCGGCAGTCGCGCCACGGGATGTTATAAGCAACCAGTACCGGAAGAGCACCAGCATTGGTAGCCTTCGTAACAGCATCGTTGACCGCACTTTGAACGTCTCTGTTCCAGTTCCCAAACCAGGTTGCAAGGGATTCGTCGGCAATTTTGTCCATCAATGCCGCATCACTCGGGCGCGTTGCTCGGTTTGCCTCGGCCCAATGCTTTGCGTTTGATGTGGGACTTACGTAGAGTTTCGCTCCAAGAAACGGATTTCCGGCAGCGAATGTTAAAAATGGAAACCCAGCTACCAATACAAAAAGAATGTGTTTTGAAATTTTCATAGTTTTATATGCTCATACAAGCACACCATAGATAACGAAAATACCCGAGCCCGCTTACACGGGGGGCGGCCTTTCAGCAAGATGTTATTCAATGTAGCTTAACTCGCGAAATGCCCGTTCGTAGCCACGGATTGCAAGCTCCGCCTCGTCGCGGGTAACGGCTCCAGCCGTCCCATGGGCCAAGCGGTTCCGAATCTTGTGTGAACGCCAGACGTCATCGATCGCCGAAAGCTCTGCGGGGTTGATTTGCTTCAGCCGGTCGCTCATCGTGTCTCCGATGTATCCCGAAGCCTTCAAGATTTTATCGAGCACCGCATCCGCTTGTATTACCGCGAGACTCCAGTCGGCGGGATTCAAGGATGTCATCTTCTCCTGTATTTCAAGCCAAGGTCCTGCCACAATCTCCCGTGGCAGGGCCTCCACATCCTGAAAAGCCACAGCCGGTCCATCCGACGGAAGCTCGCGCATCCTTTTCACCGTCACAACATACCAATAGAGCCCTCCCATAATCACAAGAAAAGCAGCGACTTTCAGAGACACAAGCAGCGCTTCCCACGGGAAGTCGAGCAAGAAATCAATGAAGGTGAAGTAGTAGTCCATGGTCGCTTCGTTTCCCCTACTCATTACGAATAAAATCGAATTACGAATAACTGCGTGCCTTCTTTAAATTCAGATTCGCAATTCATAGGCATCTACTTAAGAACGTGCTCACACTGTTCGGCAACACCCAATAATGAAGCTTCATCAAACCATTTGCCGATAATTTGCAAGCCGACGGGCAGCGCCTCACCATCTTCTGCAACACTGCCACATGGCATCGAGAGAGCCGGAACACCGGCAAGGTTTATGGAAACGGTATAGATATCCTCCAGATACATGGAGACGGGGTCGGCAGATTTTTCCCCGAAGCGAAAGGGGAGCGAGGGAGTGGTTGGACCCATGACAACATCCACCTTTTTAAAGGCCTCGGTAAAATCTGAACGAACGAGATGGCGCACCTTTCCTGCCTTCGCATAGTATGCATCGTAGTATCCGTGAGAGAGAACATATGTCCCAATCATGATCCTTCGCTTGACCTCGTCGCCGAGTCCCTCGTCCCGCGTATTTTTGTAAAGCTCGGCAAGATTTTTGGCCTCTTTGGAAACAAAACCATACCGAAGACCATCAAACCGTGCAAGGTTCGCCGAGACCTCCGCCGGCATAATGATGTAGTAGCATGAGAGCGCATATTGAGAATGCGGAAGAGAAACTTCAACCAGGTTCGCGCCGGCTTTTTCGAACTTCACGAGAGCCGACCGGATCACGGCCTTAATACGAGAATCCAAGCCTTCGGTAAAGTACTCTTTCGGCACGCCAATGGAAACGCCGTGCAGGTCCGAAAGCGATTTTATTGCCTCAACAGGGCGGGGGTCGCTTGTTGCGTCATATCGGTCATGTCCCGCAATAACCTCGTATAGTAAAGATGCGTCACGAACAGATCTTGCAAGCGAGCCGATCTGGTCGAGCGACGAGGCCATTGCAATTAACCCGTGACGGGAAACGCGGCCGTAGGTCGGCTTCAAACCGACGACGCCGGAAAATGCTGCCGGCTGCCGGATGGATCCTCCCGTGTCGGAGCCGAGAGCTACCAAAGCCAAACCCGCTCCCACGGCAGCCGCGGAACCACCGGAAGAACCGCCCGGCACCCGACCGGCATTTCGCGGGTTTCGAGTCGGCCCGAATGCGGAATTTTCCGTTGAGGACCCCATTGCAAACTCATCCATGTTGGTTTTGCCGAGGAAAATCGCTCCGGCATTTCGGAGACGGGAAACTACCGTTGCCTCATATGAGGCAACATACGGCTCAAGAACCCTGGAAGCGGCAGTGGTCGGCCAGTCACATACTAAAATATTGTCCTTCACCGCCATAGGAACACCAAGAAGCGGCAAAGACCCCTGCTTTCCATCCGCGAGCGCCGCATCCATAGCGTCCGCAGCCTCTCGGGCACCCTCATCGTTTACAAAAAGGTACGCGTGCAATTCCTTGTCCTGTGATGCAATGTTCGCGAGATAGCTCTCTACAACTTCGCGCGCAGAAAAATGCCGGTTTCTGAGGCCATCTTTTAGTGACTCAATGGAAACGGCGTCTGGACTAAACATCACTTTGCCGGCTTCGCTCCGTAAAAATCGGCGGGATGACCAGGAAGCCGTCTCTGTCATACGCGATAAACGCTTCACATAAGTCAGCAGGATCTCCGACGGGTGAATGGCCATTCGTATCGGCGCGAAAAGCGTTCACTAACGAATGTGTGGCAAACAGCTCATCTATGGCGCCGGTCGGTGCGGACTGAAGCGTCACGATAAATTCCAAAATACGCGGGAGTTCCGCCTCGAACTTCGCTGCTTCTTCTTCAG
>CAZOFN010000066.1:0-4615 GCA_964579195.1 uncultured Candidatus Saccharibacteria bacterium
ACTCATCGCCGCCCCATGGTGCTTCCTGTGGTAACGGAAATATAATGCCAAGTATTTCAGTATACTAGTATACTGAAATACAATAGCTACTGAAATTTAAAAGGCCGCCAGAGTTGCTTCCAAAGTAGGGACGACACCCATTCACCGGGAGATTACCGTAACGGCACTTCCTCCAAGTTCCTTTGATCTGGCGGCAGCCTAACACTTTACCGTGCGGGCTACTCCCCCGCATGAAGGGCGATAGAGCCGGCCAACTCCATGCTGTTAGCTAGATTATAGCAGCTGGCAAAATCAAAATGAAAATATTTTCTGGTATACAGCCGACAGGGAACCTCCACATAGGCAACTATTTGGGGGCGGTCAAGCAATGGGCTGAACTTCAGCAAGATGGAAACAATTGTATTTACTGTATCGTTGATGAGCACGCAATCACAGTGCCGCAAGACCCCGAAAAGCTGCGCGAGGCCATTCTTGAAGCAGGAACTATCCTCCTTGCCGCCGGCATTGACGCTGACAAGTCTATCGTATTCATACAGTCGCATGTGCCTGCCCACACGGAACTTGGCTGGATTTTGAACACGCTGACCCCTATGGGAGAACTGGAACGCATGACGCAGTACAAGGAGAAAAAGGAAAAATCAACGTACGCGGGACTCTTCAACTATCCAACTCTGATGGCTGCCGACATCCTCCTCTATAACACTGAGATGGTGCCTGTCGGCGAGGATCAGGTCCAGCACATCGAATTGGCACGCTCGGTAGCCCTCCGCTTCAATAATCGCTATGGGGAGACATTCATTATCCCGAAACCAAACTTGATGAAAGAAACTGCGCGGATTATGTCCCTCACGGAGCCGGATAAGAAGATGTCTAAAAGCGATGAATCTGATAAGAGCCGGGTAAACCTTATTGATGGCCCAGACATAATTCGTGAAAAGATAAGAGGCGCTGTTACCGACTCAGGCAAGGAAGTCACGTTCGACGAGAACGGAAAGCCCGCCATTTCAAACCTCCTGAACATTTACTCGGGCTTCTCCGGGAAACCCATTGCGAGCGTTGAGAGTCAATTTAGCGACAAACCATACGCGGAGTTTAAGGAGTCGCTCGCGGAAGCGATTATAGACGCACTTGCGCCGTTTCAGCAGCGCTATCGGGAGCTGCAAAAGGAAAAGGGCGCGATGCTCGATTTATTAAAACGTGGGGCTGACCGTGCAAGAGCCATTGCCGAACCTAAGTTGAAAGAGGTCAAGCAAAAAATCGGCTTTCTCCTCTGACCCCTTTAAAAAAAGACTACGATTACGCTACAAAAATTATAAGCATCCTAAGCAGATTATAGTGTAGACAGCCCGATACAGCGACACAAGAATCAGAAAAACCCGCTAAGCGGGTTTTTCTGATTCCACCACCTTCCTGGCTAATAATTACTTATTGTCAACACAAATCGCCAGAGGCTTGTTCTCGCTTTCTTATCCCCACTGACGTTGATGCGCGGAGTGCGCTCTATCCGGTAGCCAAGTTTGCGGAAGTTGACTCCCCTATCCTCAACCCAGAGACCGTGCGGCTTTGCCGCAAGTTTACCGCAGTGAGCAAGGTCGATGCCGAGTGCCTTGCATATCCGTGCGGGGCCCGCGATACCCCGAACACTGCGAATCAGCACTGCCGACGCCTCCCCCTCCACTCCGGTTACAATATTCATGCAGTGGTGCATGCCGTAGGTAAAGTAAACGTACCATCGGCCCGGCGGGCCGAACATGGCACGGTTCCGTTTCGTTGGTCCCACCCGCGCATGCGACGACATGTCTCCCCTGCCCCAATAGGCTTCAGTTTCGGTAATCATCTCCGCAAGCTCCTTCCCATTCAATTTTCGCACGAGGAACTTCCCCAAAAGCTCCCGCGCTACTACAAGAGGAGAACGCGCAAAGAATACTTCAGCAAGAATGTTTCTCTGCGGCGGTATTCGACCCATAGAAAATTACCGGCGGATGAAACGTCGAATAGCATTCATTATCTCGTTCCGATGACCGCGATCACGCGCAATATGAACTATCCCCGGCGATATGGATATGAGGACAATCAGAAAAACAATCAGCAGGATATATCGGTCAACATTCGGGATGAAAGCGCCAAGATAATAACCAAAGAGAGGGAGACCAATGGCCCAGAACGCCCCGCCTAAAACATTGTAAAAAAGGAACTTTCCATAATGCATCTTTCCGACTCCCGCAAGAATCGGGGCAAAGGTCCGCACAAATGGCATGAAACGCGCAAGAACCAGCGCCTTGCCGCCATACCGTTCATAGAATGCCTGGGCTCGGAGAAGATTTTGCTTATGAAAAACAATTGAGTCCTCGCGAGAGAAGATGTGAGGTCCCACTTTGCGACCAAAGGCGTACCCGAAGCTGTCTCCGAGAACCGCGGCGATAAAGGTCAGAGGGACCAAAATCCAAATATTCAAGTACCCCTGCGACGCCAAGAAGCCAGCCGTAAAGAGGAGACTGTCACCCGGCAAAACAAATCCAATAAGAAGCCCCGACTCGGCGAACACAATACCAAAAAGACCGAGGTAGCCGATCCCCTTAATGAAGGAAACCAAGTCAAGGCCACTCATACGATACTCTGCAAAATTTGATAACGCTTGCGGGACTCATGCAAAAAGCCGTCTTTTGTCAAAGAGGCCAGTACTCTCGAAATTTCACCCTTTCTCTTGCCAAGTTCGCGCGAAAGCTCCTCAACGCTGCAGGAATTCTTTTGCACGAGCATCTGGAGAACTCTCCCGCGCATCTGGCGCCGCGATCCCTCAAATGGCAGCTGCTTGATATAGTGCGCACTCCGCCGGTTTGGGTTCTTCACCACCGTGCCCAGCGCCGCACCGTAATCCATCAGTGCCCAGTACCACTTGCGCGGGTTTCTTACATCAAGTGTTCTTTGGAGAATTGGCATAATTTCAGCATCTGTCACCTGATGCCGGAAGAGAAAAAAGTGATGAATAAAAACCCGGCGAATGTTGGTTTCGATGAAGACCACCGGCCGGTTAAATGTAAACGCGGTGATAGAAGCCGCAGTAGCCCGCCCGATACCTGGCAACTCCCGAAGCAGTTCGGGGTCATTCGGCAACGTGCCATTGTATCGCGAGACCACAACGGATGCTGCCTCTTTTAGATATACCGCCCGCCGGTTATATCCCATGCCGCGCCATACAGAGAATATCTCCGCGAGCTGTGCATGCGCCAGCGTCAGAAAATTGGGAAAGGCACTAAGAAACTCGGGATATTTTTGCAGCACCCTAGATACCTGTGTCTGCTGGAGCATGACCTCGGAAACAAAAATCTCGTAAGGATTTTTTGTTTTCCTCCAGGGCAAGTCATGCCGCCCATGTGTTCGATAAAAGTCCCAGATAAGGTTGCGAAAATTTTTGTCTCTCATTGCCTCGGCATAATAATTGTCGGGGAGAGTAAACTCAAGACGCGTCGAATGCTGATTCGAATGAAACGCTGGGCTTCGGAGCTCTACGGCGTCACGTCGTAGCAAAATCGATTGGACTCTTCGCCGCAACCGGTGTCATCAGCCCCGCGAAAAGCGCCCGAAGCGCCCCATGTTCCGCGCCCCGGACACCCAATCCCTGTGGTTGAATCGCAGTCGCTGTCGGTAAAAAGACCCGAATTGCCACTATCCTCGAGGCTTGCCCCCAGATGGTATGCCTGACGCTGGCCGCCTGGCGCTGTTTGATACGTATAGCGATATGGGAGTTTATCGAGCGGATCCATCGGAAACTGGGAAAGATAACTCGGCGCAAGCTCATCCAAACGACTTGGATAGCCACCCTTTGCGTCAAAGTAAAGCTCTGCGGCAAGTTGCAGTTGCTTAATATCAGTAATCCGGCGCGCATCCCTCGATTTAACAGCGGGTCCGGTACGGTTACTCGTTTTCATCACGTCTTCAAGCGGTTTTGCCCCCTCGGGTGCCTCGATATGAAGTGGCTCATTGATATTTGAGAGCACAATCTTGAATGTAATTTTTATCTGCTTTTCCTTTAAGTGAGACGCGCCGTCGAACGGCACAATGCGAATCGCATATGTAATGATGGCCGGGAAGCCCTCCGGGTCGGCCCAAAGCGTCAAACGGGTATTCTTTTGGTAGTAGTCAAATGCCTCATCAAATTCGGGACTTTCCAGATATCTGATGTATCCCGGGTCAACTATAACCGACTTTAAAAGCTTATTACGAGCCACGTTATCCGAGAACCGCCGATAAAATTCAAGGACTGCATTCTTCTCGAACTCTATGTCATAGCGGTACAAGCGGCGGCCTTCCATCCATTCGCTCACTGGGCCCGTAACGAAAGAGAGGAGACCCTCTTCATCTGCGATCTCGGCTACCGTTTTCAAGAGCGCCCTAAACTCTTCTTGCTCCTCTTTATATACTCTTTCTGCCTCAGGAATTCTCTGTGTTAGTTGCAAAAGGTCATCATACGGCACCGGCGAGGATGACGTCGCCTGGGGGGCAACCTTAATCCACTGCCCCTTGATGCCGGTGAGCCCTGCCGAAAAGATACTCGGCATGTTATTTAACCGGAAATAATAATTCAGGTTTTTTTTAAGAGCTTCAAAGTTGAATT
>CAZOFN010000067.1:0-3329 GCA_964579195.1 uncultured Candidatus Saccharibacteria bacterium
CGCTAAGCACACCGATGACACCGGCAACGAGAATCTCCTTTTTCATGACTATTCTTATTTGAACCAGTCTTTAGCGCTCTTTGGCCAACCAACCAGGAAGAGCAATGCTAAGGGCGCCCCCCAGTTTGCCCAGCGCTCGACAAAGTCCCATATTGGCATGCCGACTATCGGTCGCAGAAGCGCTGTCCAAAAGCCCCAAAATGCCATCCAGAGAAGCGCTATGCGAACGGGCCGAATCAAGATAAGCACCGCAATGGCAATATCAATAACTCCGATAATAAACAGCAGTTGTGCTGCTGTACTTGGATCAGAAACACCAAATTTGGAAAACCACGCGATCCAGTCCTTTTTCCCCTGCAAAGCGAAAACGCCGTGTCCGATGAACTCCCCGGCGACCGATATCCGCAAGACCCAACCAACAAGTTTTGTATTCATGTTCATTTTTGCTAATTGTTTGGTTGTCCGTACCACTGGCGATACCAGCTTCGCATCGAATCTATCTCACGGGTTTGGGCGTCAATGATATTCCGGGCAAGCTGTTTCATTTCGGGACGATTTGTTGTTCCTTCAAGCATTTGTGCCATCATGACCGCCGTCTGGTGATGCGGGATCATTTCTTCAATAAAATCCTTGTCAAAATCGGAAGTGGTTTTTAATTGCTCAATATCTGTCGCATCGCCCATCATGCCCATGTGCATCATGCCGGAACCCATGCCATGACCTGTTTCGGAGAAAACATCCGGCACATCTTTGCCGTACCAGTTTTTGTACCATACCCGCATCTGCTCAATTTCCTCGCTTTGCGTTCTCTTGATGTCCTGCGCCAGCCGTTTTATCTCCTGACGCTTAGATTTCTCCAATGCAATATCGGCCATGAGAATGGCGTCTTCATGGTGCGGAATCATTTGTTCGATGAAATGGGGATCGACCGCTCCCATCATCTGGTTTCCGCCCGATATATTGTTGGACTCCATCATGGAATTAGGGTAACCCATCATGCCGCCCCACCACGGGAGAAACAGCCACGTGAAGATTATACCGATAAGCACACCTACCAAACCTGACACTAAAGTTTCTTTGCTCATAATCATATTTTATCACTTTTTAATTTTTAGGCTCAGCTCGACGGTCGAGCGTTAATTATATTTCTTGCTTTCTCAGCAAAACGGCATTCAGTGCGACAATGACCGTACTTGCTGACATAAGCACGGCCGCCAATGCCGGTTCAAGCAGAATTCCTTTGAATGCCAGCACGCCGGCCGCAAGCGGCAATGCAACCACGTTATAGCTGGTTGCCCAAAATAAATTTTGAATCATTTTCGTGTACGTCATGCGAGACAGTCGGATGATTTTCACAATATCCCGCGGATCGTTCCTTACAAGAATTATGCCGGCCGACTCAATGGCGACATTTGTGCCCGCACCGATTGCAATGCCGAGATCCGCTTGGGTAAGAGCCGGTGCGTCGTTGATACCATCGCCGACCATAGCAACTTTGAGATTGCGTTTTTGAAGTTCCTTAACTTTCTCTGACTTTTGATGAGGAAGGACGCGCGCAAAGTACTCATCGATACCCAGTTCCTGGCTGACCCACTTTGCCACGTCTTCCGAATCTCCGGTGATCATAGAAGTACGGACGCCAAGTTCTCTAAGGGCATTAATTGCCTCACGCGACTCCTCGCGGATAATATCGGCGAGCGCAAGAGCGCCGAGGAGCTGTTTTTCCTTAACAACAAAGACTACCGTTTGTCCTTTTTTGCCAGCATCTTGAGTTTGTCTCGCAAGTTCATTGGGGATTTTTATTTCCATGCTTTCAAGAAGTGCTGGTCCGCCTACCATAACTTCTCTGTCATCAACTAAAGCCTTAACGCCTCTGCCTTTAAGAGCTTCAAATTTTTTTGGCTCCTTGAGCGACAGCCTTTGTTCTTTTGCCTTAGCGACAACAGCTTTTGCAACCGGGTGCCCGGACAAAGCATCAAGAGAAGCCGCCAAAGCCAGTACTTCATCTTTAGCTCTGCCCAAAGCCCATATCTCTACCACCCCAAATTCGCCCTTGGTAAGTGTGCCCGTCTTATCAAAAAGCACTGTATCCACCGTTCGAGCCACCTCCAAAGCAAGACGCTGACGCACCAGAAAACCGTTCTGCGCCGCTTTGGTAGTTGAAATTGAGGCAACCAAAGGTACGGCAAGGCCAAGAGCGTGTGGACAGGCAATTACCAGTACCGCTACAAGCCGAGCTACGGCAAAGCTGACTTCCGCGCCGGATACGAGCCAAGCAATGAGCGTAATGACGCCTCCGGCAACAGCGACAACAGTAAGATAGAGTGCCGCTCTGTCCGAAAGAATCTGAAGCCGCGATTTACTAGCCTCGGCTTCAGCTACCAGTCGCATGACACCGGCAAGAAATGTTTTCTCTCCGATTTGAGCGACTTTTATCTTCAACGCGCCATCGCCATTGATCGTGCCAGCAATGACGTGATCGTTCTGTTTTTTGGAAACCGGCTTTGATTCACCGGTGACCATTGATTCGTTTACGTCGGAGTCGCCATCTATAATCGTACCGTCAGCTGGGATCTTTGCGCCGGGCCGGACTAGCACGACGTCATTTTCCCGAAGTTCGGAAAGTGAAATTTTCTCGGTTTTTCCATCTCGAATTACTTCGGCAACATCCGGAAGCAACTTGGATAACTCTTTGAGTGCGCCCTGCGCTCCGGAGACTGCACGCATTTCAAGCCAGTGGCCGAAAAGCATGATGGTGATAAGCGTAGTCAGTTCCCAAAATAAGGCCTCGGCTCGGGCGAATGCCGCATACACGCTCCAAAGATAGGCGGCAGAAATGGCAATGCCGATAAGCGTCATCATCCCCGGCAACCTGCCTTTGATTTCTCGCCACGCTCCGGCAAGGAAAACCCATCCGCCATAGAAAAATACTATCGAGCCAAGTACCAGCGACAAGTAATCTGATCCGGGAAAATCCGGAGGAGACCATTTAAAGATCTTCTCAACAATATCTGCATAGAACACCACGGGAATGGTAAGAATGAGACTCATCCAAAACTTTCTGAAAAACATCGCGGTGCTGTGTCCGGCATGCTTATTGTGAGTGTTGTGATTCATGGCGACTTTCTTCTTTTTTGCAGGAACAAGATTCATGCCGCACTCCAGACACATGCCCGGTCTATCCTGACGGATTTCAGGATGCATCGGGCAGGTATATGCCGTCTCTGGATCGGCGTATGAATTGCGGCTATGGCTGTTCTTATTATTTATTCTCAGTGGCATGGCTTGTAATTTCTAAGTTACAGCTATGATGTTCCCTGCACCAAGCT
>CAZOFN010000067.1:3339-4164 GCA_964579195.1 uncultured Candidatus Saccharibacteria bacterium
CCCCTTTCTTCCTGCTCCTTGTCTTCGTAATGCAATCCGCACTCTGGACATTGATGGAGCTTTTTATCGTCTTCGTGATTGCTGTGGTTATGAGCCATAAATTTTTAACTTAAATCCCATTTAAATCATCTGCATATATTTGTAATCATCGTCTAATTAAACTTGTATTGTGCATCCAGACAAAGTACCAAGCGAATATCCATGCGAACACGAGCATATAGGCTACGCCAAGGATAAAGCTACCGAAGCTTATCCATGTAAAACCGGGAAGTGTTTCAAAGATGGTATGATGAAGCTCGATCCCGGCGGCCGAACGCCAGGGAAGGAATCCGCTGATAAGACAAAGAACGTACGCAACCTCCGCTCCAAGAACACACTTCCAACCGTATGATTTAAGTGATAGTTCCATGTATTTTATTTATTTGATAAGGTATATACCTTGATCAGCTCTTTGACCGCCCTCTCATCATCGCCCCCACTCTGCATCTGATGCTTTACATGGGTACGGAGATGGTTCTCGAGGAGAAAGGCGTCAAGGCTTTTAAGCGACCTTTGAATTGAAAGTGACTGTCCCAAAAGTTCTGGACAGTACGTCTCTTTCTCAATAGCCTTAATAAGTCCGGCGAGCTGTCCCTGAATGATCCTCGCCCTGTGCAGTGCTCTCTTTTTTAGCTTTTGATCTACCATAGTTTTAATATAATTTAAGGCGTAAGTTTGATCTCTTACATATACCTTATACCCCTATATCCTATTCTGTCAAGCGAGCCGGCTGCAGATAGCTAAATTCCGCATCCGCTCCGCTGACGCTGTGTCGGAGTTCCAGTA
>CAZOFN010000068.1:0-3784 GCA_964579195.1 uncultured Candidatus Saccharibacteria bacterium
TCGGAGCGTTTTAGTTTTGGAACTCCGGTATTGATGATAAAAACTTAGGCGGGTATGCTGGAAGAATGCTATTTTGGATTTCTTACATCCGTCCAATCATATATGCTGCGAGCGGCCTTATTGCGCTACTTCTCTACTGGCTGGCCTCATCCCAAACGGATGACCCTTTACTCGTTACTCCCTACCTCATTCGCGTCTATGGATTTCTCGGAATCATATTCCTTTACCTCGCACTTCTTGCAAGTCCACTCTTAGCGGCATTTCCCTCCCTTCCGTTCCGTCCCGTGTATGTAAAAGCCCGCCAGGCCCTGGGGGTTTCAGCCTTTTTCTTTGGACTCCTTCATTCATATTTTGTCGTTTTCAAGATCCTCGGTGGAATTCGAGCGTTCTTCGGCCTCGAAGCGCTCTACCTTTTCCCGATGATGCTCGGAGCTATTGCACTCTTCATCCTTGCCATACTAACTGCCACCTCTCCCGGATGGATGCATGTGACGCTGGGAACACGGTGGAAGCCACTCCACCGTCTGGTTTACATTGCCGGTATCCTTATCCTGTTGCACGCCACATTAATTGGTTCACATTTTGGCACACTTACCGACTACATCCCCCTGACAGTCCTTGGCGCGACTCTTTTTCTCTTTATCCTTGAGGCTCTACGGTTCACGACATTCATTTCCCGGCGCCATCCCGGTTTTTCAGAACGAGGCGTGCGCGCATTCTCGATTACCCTTTTTCTCTTCCTCTTTGTCGGAATTCTCGCGACACGCTCATACTTCCGAGTTTTTTAAGCCGACATGGTAAGATTGATTCCATGAAGCAAAGTATCCTGGCGCTCTCGCTGTTTCTCGTAGCTTTTAACTCATTTGCTCTCCCGATTAATTGGTACCACACTGTCCCGCCGATTGATATTCCTGTTCACATTTCTTTCGGCGTACTTATTGGGTTATTTGTCATTACTCTCTGGAAGAAAGCGGGTGGCGCGCATCCGTTTGTTATCATCATTCTCGGCGTTCTCATAGTTGGAACCATGTGGGAGATCGTCGAATTTCTTCGCGATACCTATTTTGCGCTTCCCCGAGGGATTCCTCCCGCACAGCTGAGTTATGCTGATACGCTCTCCGATATGATGTATAACCTCGTGGGGGGGACGCTTGCCTACATCTTGGTATTTAATCCTTTTGCCAAACAAAACAGAAAAAAATCAACCTCTCTCCGCACAGCAAAATAAGAAACTTCACTCGTACTCGTATGAGAGTTTACATCAGCGTGGCGTAGGAGAAGAGTACGCCGAACTGTTGGCACCAGATGACTACCGTAGAATATCTGTTAACGTCAGACTCGCGCACTTCGTAATTTTGGCTGCCTTCCGTTCCCTTCAGCCTTCCCAAACTTACATACTCATCCTTCGCGACATTCTCAGCGTCCGCGGCAAGATAGACGTACAAGTCCGGTCCGTTGGTAACCCTGAAGTCCTCAAAGCGGATATAGTAGCTTCCATTCGCCCGAATCAGCTTGGCCTCGCCGGCGCCTTTATGGATAAAGTCCACCTTCCCAAATGTTCCTTCACGAAGCACCATTGGCTCATTTGCAACAGCACCGGCTATATCCGTTGAAGCTGAAGATGTAGCTGCCTTCATCTCGGTGTTCATCGGCAGGGCTTCATTCACCATTGTCTTCCAAAAAAAGAAGCTGCCGTAGTATCCCCCAATGCCGACGACGAGGAGAATAAAAATGCCGACAATAACTTTTTTCATATGCCAAGTATATCAATGAGAGAGGGAAACGTATATCCACGCGGTGGCAAATGCCAATACCATATGATGGAGAAAATCAATCAACACCCACTTTCTTCCCCAATGCCAGGGCCAGGGATGTCTCCCCAATACGGGAACCACAAGCCATCCCTGTAGCCAGACAAAAAGGGCATACCAAAGGGCTGCAAGCCAATCATTACCGACAAAATAAATAAATACAGGGAGCGGTAGACCGAGCATCGTTCCATAGCCAAAATGCGCACCGTAGTTCAGCGCCACTTTCCTCGCCTCCGGAAGCTAATCGAAATTGATGCTGAAAATCCGAGAAACAATTTGTGCCGGAGTAAAGCTGGCATCCCTACGGGTAAGCCGCATCTCGACGAGCTGCCCCAGGGTCATGGCCACCGTGCCCAAAAATCCGGCAAAAAGCGAAACAAGAAACTCACTCAACATTGGATTTCAACGCATGGAGAGAATCAACTTCCCACACACCACCTCCATGAAAGCGAAAAAGCGTGACGTTATCAAATGGAAGCGTAATATCGGGCTTTGGCAGCGTTGAGAGATAACCCCACGCCTCCCTGACTTTTTCTTCATCTTCCTCACTCATGAGTGTCGCATGGGGATGCCAGCCTCCCGGATAGTCCGGGAACGGAACATGGGACAACACACTCATCTCCTGCTGTAATTCGGCAACTTTGTCTATCACAGACCGGGCAGCATTCACGGCGACAAAGAGTACACGATAATCAAACCGACCAAATCCGCTGAGAGTAAGTGTATCAGCGGCCGGGTAACTTTCCGACCACCGTTGTGAGAGCTTTTCAATCGGCATTACATCCTCGGTATCAAATGGACGGTAAAGCGTTATATGGGGAGGAACTCTTTTGTAAATCTCCCGTGTACCAAATTTGCCTGAGATTTCCTTCGCCAATCCATTGTGCCAATCTGCCACTTCACCGCGTATAAGATACCCGACAAAGTACTGCATACAACCTGAATCTTCTTAACTTGAGACCTCACCCAACTATCGGCAAGGGGCCATAAGAACCTATTATGTTGCCTCTTTAGCAAAATCGCCCACCTGATAAGACACTCCTTTCCCCAAGTCCTCTGGAACGAACTCCAAGCCGTAAAGATGCTCTCCGGAACCGCAGTTTATATTCTCTAACTCGAGAACTCTTTTATCAACGAACAAGGGGACATCCAAAAGAAAGGGGCATACAGCACCTGGCTCCACCCCGGTCACCTCCTTCACATCACCGGCATCGCCTATCCTCATCTCCTCTCCGAGTAATTGTTTTGCGGCCGAAAAATTAAGACGGTCACTTCCCCGTAAAAGAATGGCGTACCGTTTCCCGCTTTTCTTTCCTTTCAAAATTATCGTCTTACAAATCTCACTTGGATTTATATCTCCCTTAGAAAAATTCACTACATCATCAACGGTAAAAGCCTCTTGTCGCAGCTCAATGAGGCGATGTGGAATATTCTTTTGAGTTAGCACCTCTTCAATCCTTACCATCGGGGCCGTCAGCTAGACGTTATGAGAACCTGTTATATCAGTATATCAGCTTGATATAAAAGAAGGACTTGGTTGCACACCTAAAAAGTAGTAAGGTGCCACGAGACGATCGAAAGGAGGAACGGTCCATGTTGGACTTAACCCTGACGGGGACGAGGTATTCGGTGACGTTCCAGATGATGGCCCACGAGTCTACGCACTACTCGCGTGGGGACCACTACGCGGGCGATGGCGAGTACACGGTTCGACACGGGAAAGGGGAAGTCACCATTCGCGACCATGACGGGCAGTGCTTGGCCGTATGCGGCCTCGCGTATTCCCACACGGATGCACATGGCCGGTTACGCGGAGTCAATGACGAAATCTTCAGAAAGTGCATCGAGGTGGAAGGTCTGCTTCCCGAGATGAAAGAAAAATACGCTGACTGGCTCGGGGAGCAATGGATCGACCCGTTCCGCTCGCATCGTCGCCCGGCTATGCCCTCCTTAGCCCTCGAACCACCCACCCC
>CAZOFN010000068.1:3794-4152 GCA_964579195.1 uncultured Candidatus Saccharibacteria bacterium
CACAACACCCACGCGCTCCGCGCACCATCCATCGACCACGACCACTCGCATCCTGGACAGGATGCGCCGCGGTGCACCCTCGAACCTCCCGACCCACAGACGCTCATCCAGAACGGATTCATTCTCGATCCGAGCGGACAAGCATCCCTTCCACTCCCTGGATGAACCGAGCGGGCAAGATCGTCAGCCCGCCGTTCCCGCAACAGGAGGAAAAGCCTGCCGTTGCGTCAGAACGGCGGCTTTTTCTTTTTTGATTCAATTCTAGCGTGAGGTACTAAAAATATTTCGCTTATCTACTTGAAGTTTTTGGGGGCGACCTACGGGGATCGAACCCGTGAAAACAGCTCCACAAGCTGCT
>CAZOFN010000069.1:0-4152 GCA_964579195.1 uncultured Candidatus Saccharibacteria bacterium
CCCGATAACGGCGATAACGATAAGAACTCCGATAATAGTTTGCTTCATAGAGAATGTGAGACAGGTAAATAATAAATAAAGTACAGGTATATCGTATGCAATATCTATACTCTATTTCAAATCGCACGGGGATTGAGACTGAATCGGCGTGTTCCGGGAGGCCAGACGGGTTATCCTTTTCCAATACCAGCATTCCCGTTGCGGTCAATGGCGCAGGAAACGTCAGCACCGCTTCAAATGGCACAAACTCTGTCGTCATCCATTCACCTTTTGCCTGTACGGGGAATGTGGCAATTACTCTTCCATCTGCATCCACAAGACGAGCGGGAAAGGAAGCCTCAAAGTACCACGGCCCGCGGGCTTCACCACGGATAATAAGTGGACTCTTCACCACCGCTCCGGAAAACGGAGAGGAGACGCGAATCATGTCATTTTCAACTGGCTGAACGTTCTCAGTGAATAGCTTACCCCCGGCATAACACTGACGCGGATATGACTCCATAACCGGAAAGCCGAGTGCCGCACATCTCTCAAAGCTATCGGCCACACGGGCTCTCTGCCACAAAAACACCAGGCACCAATCATCCTCGCACTGCCATAAGAAAAATCCCGCGCCAGCGGCCAAAATCATCAAAACCACTATAAAAAATAAAATCCGCTTGGTACTCATAATTAGTGGGTGGTACTCATATCATGCGAAAACTACACCGGTAACGGAGATAGAATACCCTGTAACGCAGCAGCGAGCGCGAGCCGGGAGGCTTTGCCGGTAAAGTTATGATCTCCGTCGACACCCATTACGGTAATACTGTCAGTCAACTCGTTAAAATCTGCATCAGCCAGTATTTCGTCCTGCCTGGCGCGGACAATGGCAAGTTCAGTCTCAAAAGCAAACTCGTTGTATAAGCGAATCGGCTCGACATTTCTCAAGTCCCTCCAGTACTGCGAGGGAAAAATCATCAGCCCTCCATTTTTCCGTCGAAGCCACGAAGTACCTTCAAAGTTAAGCTCCGAGCCATGCCGTTCCTCGAAGCGTTTTATCATCCTCTCTGCTCTGACTCTCGCCGGAGGCGCCAAAAGTACCGTTTTTCGAATCCCTTCCGGCTTCAACATAGCAGCCGTAAGGCATCCCTGAGAATGGCAAATAAGGTCTATGATATCCTCTGGATGTGCCTGCTTTGCTTTCTCAATCGCCTCGTGGAGCACCTTCGCCTGCTCGGTCAGCGACCGAACTAACGTGGCTTTCTCGTCTGGATTTTCAATGTGATAGTCGAAGACCACAGCCTTAGCGCGAGGAAACGCTGCAGCAATATCGGTAAATAACCCGCGGCTGTCCTTCCGCACACCAAACCCGTGCGAAAAAACCAGTGTATGATTACGCACCATAAAATATCCTCACGAGGCGCGACATGTCATTAAATTTTGTAGCCATGGCTTACATAGTATCATCGCCTTTTGCAAAACGAAAAATCCTCCGACATGCATCGGAGGATTTTTCGTTTTGTTTCTTTAATTAGCGTCGAGGTTCCTGAGGGCGCGCTTCGTTCACGGTAATCGCGCGCCCATCCAGATTTTTGCCATTCAGCATTTGAATCGCGCTGTCAGCCTCCTCATCGGATGACATCTCAACGAATCCAAAACCTTTCGACCTACCGGACATTTTGTCCATAATAACTGTTGCCGATTCAACCGTGCCAGCCTGCGAAAAAGCCTCCCGCAACGCGTCTTCGGTAGTGTTGTACGACAACCCCCCTACGAATAACTTTTTGGCCATAGTGTATTAGTTCTACAACATCTAAAAATAAATTACAAATCTGGGCCTTTTCCCGGACTCGTGATATCGGCTGCTCCTCTCGCCTCAACCTTCATCATCCCCAAACCATCCAAAATTACTGCTCCTGGCAATGCCGAAAGCATAGCACCGGGGAGAACCAGTTTTGACCTTCTCGCGCCACTTCCAATGACAATGTGCGGAAGGCTCACAATCGCCGCATCAATCAAAATCGACCAGTCGGCGGGAAGTCCTATCGGGGTAATGCCGCCATACTCCATTCCCGTTAACGCTACCGCCTCATCCATGGGCGCGAATGAAACTTTGCGCGCACCGAGATGCCGACGGACAAGCCCATTTACATCGGCACGCGTAGTCGCTCGTATCATGCAAGCGGCATACCACGAACGCTCCGCGCGTGTCGCCTTTACTACAACGCAATTCACTGAGACATCGAGCCCGACATCGTAACGCGTGCAGAATGCCGCTGTGTCTGCCAAACTTGGGTCAATTTCAACGACACCGGTTTGCTCCACCAAGTCAGGACGCTCCGCCAGCATGAGACGCACCGGCTCCGCCACCAAGTCCAGCCGTTCCCTCACCGGTATGATCTTCAATGTTCCGATCTTAGCGTTCATACAATAATCGGTCCCAACGGCCTATCTAATGAGAGCTGTTTCCATCACACCGCCGCAGTACTTCGCAACTAAATCCGAAAGCTCCCGGGCCGCTTTTTCGACCGTTGCGGCATCCATGGGAGGTATCCCATCAATCACGATAATAGCGTTTTTTGTATCTTCAGCCAGTTTGGTGCGGTCCGCCTCGCGCCAGTTCCAGCGCCGGCAGAAGAAGCCCCGGATGATTCAGTAATCCCTTAGCCAAATTCAGCCGCGACAATTCTCCGGAAGACAAGAGTCCGCTTCTTGTGTCGGCATATCCCGACAAATCAAACTCGTTGATCAGTTCCTCAACACGCTTTTTGTGATCCGGCACATCGTATAAAAGAGAAAAGATATTAAGGTTTTGCCGCACGGTGAGGTTTCCGGGAAGCCGTGCGTAAACTGCAGCGAAATTCACCTTACGTAACGCCTCTTCGCGATGCGCGTGGAGATCTTTACCGAAAATTTTTATTGAGCCGCCATCAGGCAAAAGGAGTCCCAAAACCATGCTGATAGTTGATGTCTTCCCAGCGCCGTTCGGACCCAAAAGACCGAGAATTTCGCCCGCTGCAACGGAAAATGAAATATCATCAACTGCCTTGAGGCTCCCATACATTTTGTGAAGATTCTTGATTTCGAGAATTGTCATGCAAAGGCCGCAGCTACACAATGACACCCCAAATACTGCGGGCAGTAGAACCGGCAACATAGCTGATGCCGACCGCCGCAGTTATGATGGCAAGATTGATAAAAATTCTCCGCGTAATTTTCATCCCGGAAAGGAACGAGATTACAAATGATACGCCAATAATGGCCATTGAAGAAACCGTGATGGAAAACAAGGCGCCGTTCGCACCCAAAAGCACGGGGAGAATCGGGACGAGGGCTCCAAAGAGATAACTGACACCGACAATAACACCGGAGCCGGCAGGACTTTCTCCCCGGATGTCACCTCTTGGGTTCCCAAGGAACGCGTTCTTCTCGCGCTCAACGCGGCGCACTTCCTCCTCGGAGCTTGCCGCGGCAAATGCCCCTGCACCCATGGAAATAGCGCCTGCCACCGCCACGGTGACGCCTGCAATCAACACGGAGACGGTGTCTTGAAAGGCGGCAAAAAACCCGCTGACCGCACCCAAGATTTCCACCGAGCCGTCATTGAAACCGAGGAAAATGCTTCTGATTCGCTCCGGGTTGATCTTTCGCTCGGCAATCCGGGCTACAATCGCATCCTCATGCTTGAACTCCTCCTCCAACATACTCCTTACCACCTCCCCCAAAGCCTGGCCTCGATACTGCTCTGCAAGTGAGAGGTACTTGCGTATTCCGTACACCTCAATGGCTTCAAGCGTTAGGTGGATTACCGGCGCCCCAAAAATACGGCACACCATTACAATTAGTCTCAACTTTATGCGCCGACCAAAATTAAGGATTCGAACATCGCTCTGGAAAAATTTCTGCCAAAATGCAAGGTGGCCCGCTTCCACGGGAATCAACTCCTCTAAAACGGACCGTTCGTCGTCGCCTTTTGCAACTCTCGCGAGTTCTCGATAGAGCGAGAGGTCAAAGAGCTCATCAAGAATCAGAGTGCGAGCCAGCTTTTCCCGGCCTTTTGTGGTAGGCGTATCTGTCATTTGGTACCCAGATACAGTAAACCCCCCACACCCCAAAGTGTCCAGAACCTATCCCAATAAGAGTGGCGAAACAAGAACGCCGATAAGCACA
>CAZOFN010000070.1:0-827 GCA_964579195.1 uncultured Candidatus Saccharibacteria bacterium
GGTGGGCGAGGCCTTGTCTCTTGTCTCTTGTCCCTTGTCGCTCGAAGGGGGTTTGCCGCTCTCGGTGCCGTCCTGATTATTACGGTGGCCGGTACGCTCATGATTGCGGCGCTCGCATTCGTCTCATTTCGCGAGGCACGACTTCTCCGCGCATTTTCGGCTTCACAGAAGGGCTACCGTTCGGCCGAAGCGGCTGTGGAAGATGCAGTGTACCGCTATGTTTCAGGAAAACAAATCGTCTCCGGTGAGGCACTTGCAAGCGGCACCGCAACCGCGACGGTGACTATCACCGGCACCAGTTTTGAGAAAACCATTGTTGCCGAAGCAGTTGAGGGTAACGCATACTATCGAACCATAGAGTCACGTATTGCGATTCAGGGGACGCCAAGCGGTTTTTCATATGGCATCCAGTCGGGCGCGGGTGGTTTTGAGCTTGGGCAGAATTCGACCATTAACGGGAATGTATTTTCGAACGGATCGATCGAGGGTGAGGGGGCAACGAAGAGCACTATTACAGGCACGGCGCAGGCTGCTGGCACAAGCACCATCGAAGACATCCGCGTGGATATGGCAGCCTACGCCGGCAGTTTTCACGATTGCTCAATAGGCGGCGGCGCTTACTACGTCAGCTCAATTACGAGCTGTCCTGCCGCCTCCACGACGGTGCTTCTGCTCGTAGATGCCTGCAAGCCGCTTTCAATGCCTTTTCCGCGCTTTGATGAGCAAAGTTGGCCACGGCATAGTAGGCGCCAGGATGCAGCAAGCTCTTCGCAACGTCAAGATCGCGCTCAGCCTGCCGCGACAACCGCTGGCCCATCACCACAGCT
>CAZOFN010000070.1:837-4115 GCA_964579195.1 uncultured Candidatus Saccharibacteria bacterium
ATTGATGGGTGGAAAGCCGAGGCGCTCGCCGGTGGCGAACTTTCAAGCTACAGTCTTGGGAATAGTCAAACAGGAGCACTGGGCCCCAGGAAAATTAACGGAAATGTTTCGTTGGGGAATGGGGCGAAACTGACGCTGAATGGAACAGTATGGGTAACCGGGACAATTCAATTCGGAAACGGCTCAGTTATCAAGCTTGCCTCAGGATACGGCGGGAATAGCGGCGTTCTTCTCGTTGACGGTGCGGTTAACTTCGGAAATGGTGCCGGTTTGCAGGGCTCGGGTCAAAGTTCGAGTTACCTTATGCTGGTTGACACCTTCGGCCCGGGGACCGCCATTGATGTTTCCAACAATGCAACCAGTTCTGTCCTCTACGCTCCGAATGGTATCATTGACATCAAGAACAACCTCGAGTTGCGCGAGGCGACAGCGTGGAGAATTAAGATTGGAGGCAATGCAACGGTCAACTACGATCAGGGGCTGCTGAATGTAAACTTCATTTCCGGCCCCGCCGCCAATTGGATCGTAAAATCCTGGAGAGAGACGGAGTAATCTATCCATCACATGCGTTTTCAATTCCTGCAGTCAATGGCTGAACGAATGATGGCGTTTCCGGTGACGGGAGTTGATATTTCCGACCGCACCATCAAGTTTATGCGCTTTCGAAAAGCCGGCCGATTCTTGCGCCCAGATGCGCACGGAAATGTTGACCTGCCAGCAGGAGTAGTTGTCGAGGGAGAGATACATAAGCCTGACCTGCTCATTGAAGCTCTGAAGCGGCTGTCAGTTGGTCCCAGGTTTTCTGAACAGTTTGTTATTGCCTCGCTTCCCGAAGAGAAAGGTTTTGTTCGTGTTATTGAAGTTCCGCGCGCCAAGATGGATAATCTTTCCGCCGCGCTCCAGTGGGAGCTGGAAGGCAACATCCCGCTGCCCCCCGAGGAAACGTACTTTGACTATGAAGTTGTCGAAGCAAGCTCGACGATTGACCATGCAAGCGTGGTAACAGTTGCCTTTCCGCGTCCAATCGTGGACGCATACGTTTCGGTTCTCGCCAATGCAGGGATGAAACCCGTTGCTCTGGAAATCGAGTCGCAGTCCATCACTCGGGCTCTCCTTGACCGAACTCACTTGGAAAATCCGGTGATTATTTGCGACATTGGGACTTCACGCACCAGTTTTGTCCTCACGCAACATGGAAGCATTGCATTTACCTCGACGATCCCTCTTTCCGGGCAATCGTTGAACAAGGCCATCAGTGCGGCGCTTGGTGTTGATGAATCCGAAGCGGAGACAATTAAAAAGTCGGTGGGATTGAAACCTGATGAATGGGAAGGAAAGGTGTTTGCAGCGCTCCAGCCTGTGCTCACAAGCCTCGTTGACGAGCTGGAGAAGCATATTCACTTTTATCACGACCACCTGGCGGATCGCGGGAATGCTAGTGCCGACATACAAAGCATTATTTGCACCGGCGGCGATGCTTCGCTGATTGGCCTTGATGCCTATCTTGCAAAATCCCTGAGAAAGCCTGTCGTGATCGGCGACCCGTTTGTTTCGCTGGCACCTTTCTTGGGAGAGCAGCGTCCACCGGTCGCAAAGAACGTCTCGCTGCAATTTTCGACTGCCGTTGGACTTTCACTCCGCGAATTTGATCTATAACCTCCATGAATCCCGTTAGAAATCTGACAAAAACTCCCATGGTCTATCACGAAGAGGTGAGTGGAACTTTGACGAAATTGCAAAATAAGTATTTTTTTCAATTTCTAACGGGATGAAGATTTTACCTATTAACTTGCTGCCGGAAGAGGCTCGTCGCACGGTTCGGTATCTCGTGTGGCGGCGTATTGCATTTCGTTTCGGGTTTATTGCCGCTGGGGTTTTAGTGCTTACAGTTGTCGCTCTCCTCCCTGCCTACTTCTTTGTCGCTTTGCAGCGCGGTGAGGTGGGGCGACTTCGTGACATCGAGGAGCAAGACCCGCTGCGGCCAAAGGCGGAAGCTGTTGCTCGTGATGTCGCTCGTGCCAACGATGCCATTCGCACGTTAAAGGCGACCCTCACCGAGGAGGAACCCGTAAATCAGCTTGTTTCGGCCATTCTTGAGCAAGTCCCGTCCGGTATCTACGTGAAGCATGTTGAGTTCCAACGCAATACCCGGCGTTTTTCATTTGCTGGCCTGGCATCCCACCGAAACGACATCCTTGAATTTGAAAAACAGCTGGAAAAACTCCCGTTTGTGCAGGAGGTGGTCTCTCCTCTTTCCAACATTATACGAGACGCGAATATTGAGTTCACGATTCAGATTGTAATTAAAAAGTGACCTATGGGGTGGAGTAGTCCGTTATTTCGATTCTTGGGGACCGTGTGTGGAATTGTTCTGGTGCTGACGCTGGCGGCATACGGAGGTCCTTATCAGCTCTACCGAGCGATTGGCGGTGCGGCCAAAGGCATACGTGATTCGCGTTCGCGGATTCAGTTCCTTGAAGATGCCGCGAAACGCGCCAAGGCAAACGAGACCAGCCTTTCGGCAAATGCAGCACTGCTTTCTCAAATACAATCGGCCTTTTTTGATGAGCAGAATCCGTTGAGTTTCATTGAAACGATGGAGCGTCTCGCGAAAGTCGCCAGCGTCGGCCTTGATATCGAACTGGCAAACCCCTCAGAGCGCCCGCCGCACTTTCGCCTCACGGTTCTCGGAGATGCGGGATCTCTGCTCGCATTCCTTCGGATGCTTGAGAATGTTCCTGTGGTTGTCTCTCTGCGCACTATGACGTTCGACGTGGTCAGTACTCCTCCCAATCCCGACGCGGCAAAAGGGAAACTGCTGCCCCAAGCGGCAATGGTGCTCCTGGTAAGTGGCCTGACGCCCAAATAATACCCATGCTGACTTTTTCCAGCTTTCGTTTCAGTGGCTACAGGATGCGTGCTTCGCATGCCGTTCTTCTTTTGTTAGCGCTGCTTTTTCTTTCCACACTTCTCGTTACATTCTGGGGTGCCTGGATATATTATCGGTATCGGCTTGAACTGCAGGCGAGGCCGGAAAATGCGGAGGTTCGCTTTCGCGAGTTGCTTGTTTCGGAGGCGGAATCTGTCGGGGAGCTGCTGGAGGCCCGCGCAAATCGATATGGCGATACTGAGCGAATCAAGCAGCTCGCCCCACTGTTTCGCTAGAGACGATTGAATTAGGGCAGCCTTTTCGCTACAATTTCCTCGCTTAAGCTCTGCCCTCGTAGTTCAATGGACAGAACTCCGGACTTCTAAGCCGGATATGGGGGTTCGATTCC
>CAZOFN010000071.1:0-4008 GCA_964579195.1 uncultured Candidatus Saccharibacteria bacterium
AATATGTTGACTGCTGCGGCCCGGAGTGGGCACATGGCAAAGGCAGGCAGTGCTTTACGCGCACCATTGATCCAGATTTATACGGCACCGACCCGAAGCGGCCGTGACAGAGATGAAAAAGCGGCTGGAGGCCAGAGTTTTTGGCCGGGTTCAGATGGTGATTTTCCGGGACTTTACGAGAAGAAACGCAAAGCGCCTCGGTCTCGTGGGATTCGTCAAAAATGAAACCGAAGGCGGGGTTCTCGTAGTTGCAGAAGGTGAGAAAGATGTACTGGGGCAGCTTCTTTCCAAGATTCACCGTGGGCCAATGTTTGCGCGAGTGAGCGAGGTGGAACTTGAATGGAAAGAGCCAACAGGCCAATTTTCTGACTTTATCATCGTGTACGATTAACGGTATCAATGGACTCTCAGTCAGTGCCACGGTGTATTGGTATCATCCCTGACGGCAATCGGCGCTGGGCGATGGCAAATAACCTGCCGAAACTTGAGGGACACCGGGCGGGGCATAAAAAATTCAAGGAGGTGGTTGAGTGGGCTTTTGAAGCTGGTGTAAATACGGTGTTTTTCTATGCGTTCTCCTCTGAGAATTGGCGACGAGATGAGGGTGAGGTGCGATATCTCATGCAGCTCCTCAAATGGGTGCTGGGAAACGACTTGGATGAGCTTCATCAAAAGAATATTCGGCTCCGTGTCATTGGTGATGTTGCCGTCCTATCTCAGGAGTTGCAGACCCTCGTTGCCGATGCGGAACAGCGCACCAGAGATAATGTGCGCGGAACCGTAGGCATACTTTTATCGTACGGTGGCAGGGGCGAGATTGTAGCAGCAGTGCAGAAGGCGCTCAAGGAAGGAGCATTGCCCGAGTCGATTTCTGAGGACACATTCAAGGAGTACTTCTGGAGCCGCGATTTGCCCGATCCGGATTTGATTATACGGACAAGCGGCGAGCAGCGGCTCTCCAACTTTCTCACCTGGCAGACAGCGTACAGCGAGTTCTTTTTTCCCAGAACCTACTGGCCGGATTTCTCGAAAGCCGAGTTTCAAGAGATTCTCGCCGACTTTGCCGGACGGGAACGGAGGTTCGGCAAATAATTACGTCGTTACTCTCAATATGTGAATTTCTTTTATTACGCTATAGCGTAATAAAAGGTAAGTCAGTGTGCCTCGCGTGCATCGGCGGTGCTTTGACAACTAATATCGCTCTACTTGATATTCCTGCTCGAGGAAAACGAGCGGTTTCTTTTTTAATACCTTCAGTACCTCTTTTACGTCGTCGTAAATTTCTGGGAGCTTTAAAAACTCCCTCTCGGTGAGCCAGAAGTTTTTCCCGCCGGGGAACTCCTCTTTTAGCACACCTTTTGCTTTTTCGCCGAGAAACACGAAGAAGTATTTGTCCTCAAGAAGATTCCTCTGGGTATCAAAGTCACGTTTGTGCGTTATGGCGTATAACGTCAAATCGGCAGAAAGCCCCGTTTCTTCCTCAAGTTCTCGCGCTGCAGTTTCATAGACGCTCTCGCCCCACTTCACTTTTCCGGTCAGAAAACCGTGATAGCCGTAATAGGGATGCTTCAATCGCTGTTGAATAAGGTATCGAGGTGTTTGTTCCTTTCGGTCAATACAGGTAACCATGGCGCCGATTTTTGCCTGATGCTCAATGAGTGGCTTTCCGGAGTCGGTATCGAATCGATTGGCGAATTCCTTTCCTTTCGCCGTGAGGCGGTAACGCCCGCCGGTCTTTTCGAGAATCCCGCCGCGCAGCAGCTCTTTTATGTGGAAAGTAAACTGGTCAGTCGGCAGCTTCTCAGTGTTTAATTCCGAAAAGCGCGCTTCAGAGCGATAGAGAACGACTTTTAAGATGGCGGCCTGGGTTGGGTGGATTTGGTGGTCAGTTTTAGGCATGAGGCTTGCGGTTATCGGTATGTGCTCATCTCATACTAGAGTGTCAGTGAATTTGCTGTCTAGTGAAGCCGACTTCAGTGATTTTTGCTAGCATAGAATATAATGCCTCAGAGAGTCTCGGCTGCTTCCTTGGGAGATTACGAACTGTACCAGGCGGTTTTTGCCAAGGTGCGCTCTTATGTTTCCTTGATGCGCCCGATTTCCTGGATGCCGTTCTACATCCCGTTGCTTTTGGCGATGTATGACGGCGGCATGAGGTCGCTCGGCGTATTCTGGCTTGTGTTGCTGATTATCGGCCCGTGCGCTCTCGGTGCGGTATATGTTTGGAATTTTTATTCTGATCGCGAGGTAGACAAGAAAAGCCGCGTCTTTAAAGACTTGCCGATGGCCTCTCAACCGTTTGCCACCGGCGAAGTTTCAGGAATAGAAGGTCTCATTTTCTCCTTTATTTTAGCGATACTCAGCATTGTTCTCTCGTATGCATTTTTACCGCAAGCGATAGTATGGCTGGTAGCTGGCTCTCTGGTTCTTGGTTTCGTGTACTCCTTTCCGCCTCGCCTCAAGGAGCGTCCGCCGTTTGATGTAGTCGCAAACGTGGCTGCAGTCGCCGTAATGTACCCGCTCGGATGGATTGCTGCTGGAAATAAGCTCGCATCGCTTTCTCTCGGCCCATTGGGTTGGATCATGCTTTTTATTCTCGGCGGATACTTTCTTAGCGCTTTGCTCGATTATGAGGCTGACAAGAAAAGCGGCGTCAGAACAACCGCGGTGGCAATAGGGCGGAAACGGGTGCTGAAGACGGTCTTTTGGAGTCACGTGGCTTCTTTGCCGTTTCTTGCATATGCGTTGTATGTATTTCCGTCGGTATATTACGCTTTACTCCTTTTTTGGCTTCTCATGGGAACATCCTCTCTCTGGCGGCTGCAGCGTGCACGGTACAACTACCAGAAAGTCTGGAATACCACCGGCAGGATCGTTTTCGGCGGACTTTGTTTTACCGCGGTACTCGTTGTGGCGGGGACTATGTTCTTGCAGTTGGGCATGCCCCTCGACATCCTGCAGCTGAAATAGAAATGCCCCGACGTACGTCGGGGCATTTCTATTTCAGGAGTTTTTTCAGAGACTTTTTTCGTTTTCGCTTGAGAACAGTCGCAAGTTGTAGCCAGTCCTTTCCGAGGCTCCGATGATAGGCTTTTTCGATGGTTTCAAGTTTTGTATCAGCGCGCTTTTTTCGGAGGCGCCCCGTCGCGTGGGCTCGTGACCGCCTTCCGCGCATGCCGCGGGCGTCCCGCCCTCCGGGCGAGCCTCGCCTTTTGGCGGCCGGTGCCCTCTTTGATCTTTTCTTTGCGCTTGCCATTGGTTTAAATTTCCGATGTCAAAGGTTAGTTGTCAACTGTCGGGTGTTTCTAGTCTGATTTTATTCTTAATTTTTGTGTTTTGTTTCTATCGCGTTTGGGAAGCTTAATCGTCAAAAGCCCATTTTTCGTTGAGGCTTCCGCCTCGTCCGAAATTACCTCTTGGGGGAGGGCGATATGACGTGAGAACGAGCCCCAGTAAAGTTCTTGGAAATAAAAATTGTTCCCTTTCATCTCATGGACTCGATGCCGCTTGCCGCGGATGGTGACCGCCTCATCAGTAACTTGTACATCAATATCCTCGGGTTTCACGCCGCCGACGATCGCCTGAACAATAATGTGGTCTCCGTCGTCAAAGAGGTCCACGGTCAACTCTGCGTCATCGTCTGTAAGTGAGGACTCGTCCTCTTTCCCCAGCGATTTCGGGGTGGTGCGCTCTTTGGGCGGCTCTGGCGGCGTGCTGGAGGCGCTCCGTGAGCCGGTTAGTCGTTCAAAAAAAGATTGGGCCATAGACATCGCTCTCCTTTTGACTTTTTCTCAGCCTTTTGGATGTTCAAAAATCGAAAGGTTCGCTTAAGAGTTTCTTACGGTAGCGCTTCGGGCTTTGATTCAGCTGCCGCCTCTTCACGCTTCAGTCTCTGGAAGTCGGCGAGCACAACAATCAAGGCAAGTCCGAGGAGCCCTACGAGATACCACATTCCTCCAGGGAGTTGATTCATCATTATGATAAGGTAGTTGAAACTGGCATGCAAGG
>CAZOFN010000072.1:0-3999 GCA_964579195.1 uncultured Candidatus Saccharibacteria bacterium
TTGAGGCTGCACGACGCGCCATTACCCATTATATTCAACGCGGTGGCAAAGTTTGGATTCGTATTTTCCCGGATAAGCCCATTACGCGCCGCCCACCGGAGGTGACTATGGGAGGAGGAAAGGGAAGTGTGGAATTTTATGTCTCGCCTGTGCGAAGCGGCCGTATTCTTTTTGAAATGGATGGGGTTTCCGAAGAGACCGCTCGTCAGGCACTTCGGCGCGCAGCCGCAAAACTGCCGGTAAAAACAAGGTTTGTCGTTGCATCTCGCTGATTATGAAAATGCGTGAAATTCGAGAAAAGCGTCCTGAAGAATTGAAGTTACTGCTTGCCGAACAACAGAAACGGCTTGAAGAGGTTCGCTTTGGCAGTGAAGGACGTAAAATGAAAAATGTGAAGGAAGCGAAGCTTGTACGGCAGTCAATCGCGCGTATTCTTACCCATTTACACAATATGTAGTCTTATGAAAACCGCAAAATCACCGATGCCGAGGCGCCTGAAAGGAATTGTTGTATCTGACAAAATGCAAAAAACTGTAGTGGTGCGCGTGGATCGCCTCATGCGTCATCCTAAGTATTTGAAGTACATGAAGAAATCAACCAAGCTTAAGGCGCACGATGAAAAAAATGAAACCAAGTCAGGCGATCATGTCCTAATACGGGAGACACGCCCCATGTCGAAGGATAAACGCTGGATAGTCGAGACTGTCCTTAAGCGGGCACTTAATGAAAAAACGGTAGTCGAGGAGAGTTAATAAGCATTATCGATAGAGTGACTTTTTGAATCAAGAATCAGGAATTAAGAATCATGCAAAAACTTTTAACCTTGATTCTTAATTCATAATTCTTGATTCCACGCATATGATACAGTCCCGTTCCATGTTGCAAGTAGCCGATAATTCCGGAGCAAAGTTGCTCCAGGTTATTAAGGTACTGGGCGGAACCAGGCGGCGGTATGCAGGATTGGGAGACGTGATCGTGGCATCCGTAAAGGTTGCAGAACCGCGAAAGCAGGTGAAGAAAAAGGATGTGGTACGGGCAGTAATTGTGCGACAGAGACAGGCCTACCGACGTTCAGATGGGTCGTACATTCGCTTTGATGAAAATGCGGCTGTGATTCTTGATGGCGTTGAACCGAAAGGCGGGCGTGTATTCGGCCCCGTGGCGCGAGAGTTAAGAGAGCGCGGATACGCCAAGATTGTTTCATTGGCACCGGAGGTCGTGTAAGGATCCGCGAGTAATCATATGAAAATAAAAAAAGGAGATACCATCAAGGTTATTGCCGGTAAAGACCGCGGCAAAACGGGCAAGGTTTTACGTGTTTTTCGGGACGAATCTCGCGTGATGGTCGAAGGCGCGAATATAAAGAAAAAGCATGTGCGTCCGAAGCAGCAGGGGAAGAAAGGCCAGGTAGTCGAAATCCCCGCCGCGTTTTCCGCATCTGCCATCATGGTCATCTGTCCATCCTGCAAGGCAGCAACGAGAGTGGGAACGGTAATTGAAGGAGACATCAAGCGGCGCGCATGTAAAAAATGCAAAACAGCCTGGTAACGCATATGGCTTCCATTACCAAAAATCGATATCAAAAAGAGACGGTTCCCGCGTTGGAGAAGGAGCGGGGCTACACAAACCGCCTTGCTGTTCCGCGTGTTGTGAAGGTAGTGATTAACACTGGCATCGGGCGTATTTCTGATGAAAAGCAACGAGAGACGATTGTGAAGTTTCTTTCTCTCATTGCTGGCCAGAAACCGGTGCCGCGTGTTGCAAAGAAGGCTATTGCGGCCTTTAAGACAAGGCAGGGTCAAGTCATCGGATATTCTGTAACGCTCCGCGGAGAGAGAATGTATCAATTTCTAGACCGCCTGATTGGTGTAGCACTTCCCCGCACACGCGACTTTAAAGGCATACCACTTCGTTCGTTTGATGAGAAGGGAAACTTGACGATGGGAGTAAAAGAGCATATTGTTTTCGCGGAAATGATGGGAGAAGATGTGCGATTTCTCTTCGGGTTGGAGGTAACAGTTGTGACTTCAGCACGATCAAGAGAGGAGAGCATTGCATTATTGAAGCACTTGGGGTTTCCCATCCAAAATCACGCATCGTGAACTTGAAGCTTGAACCTTAAGGATTCAAGATGCAAGATTCATAATCAAGTATTATGGCAAAAACTTCTGTAATTGCACGATCAAAGAAACGGCCAAAATTTTCATCGAGGAAAGTCCGACGCTGTTTTCGGTGCGGTCGGAAGCATGGCTATATGCGAGCATTTGACCTCTGTAGAATTTGTTTCCGAGAGCTTGCGAGTCGTGGTGAGATTCCTGGCGTTAAGAAATCATCATGGTAGTAGCGAGCGACAAGCGACAAGCGACAAGGCGATTACGTATCGCAACAGTATCTTTTCTCTGTCACTTGTCACACATATGGCTGTAATTACCGACCCGATTGGGGATATGTTGATCAGAATTAAGAACGCCTATAATGCCAAGAAAGATGTGGTGGTAGTTCCTCACTCAAAAATAAAAGAGGAAATCGCGAAACTTCTTGAAGCCAGGGGATTTATCCAATCAGTGGAGAAGAAAGGGAAAAAAGTGCGCAAGTTTCTCGAACTTTCTTTGAAGTACGGTAACGGTGCACCAGCCCTGCAAGATGCACGACGCATCTCGAAACCATCCCGACGTTTGTATACGAAGTCAAAAGGAATCCGTCCCGTGCGTCACGGGCATGGAATGGTGATTGTATCTACATCGGGAGGTTTAATGGCGGGCGAAGAGGCAAAAGTCAAAAAACTGGGAGGAGAGATTATAGCTGAAATATGGTAAAGATACCCGCCGCCAATACACAGATGAGCACGAATTACACTAATACGGAATATCTATTCGTGACATTTGTGAACATTAGTGTATTAGTGTCCTAGTTTATGAGTAGAGTCGGAAAACAACCTATCACAATTCCCGAAGGCGTATCCGTCGATATTCGTGACGGTCGCGTTGCTGTAAAAGGTCCCAAGGGAGAGGTGGTACGCATTATTCGTCCTGAAGTTCGCGTGGAGGCAAAAGATGGAGTTGTTGTGGTATTGCCTGTTGCTTTCACGAAAAAAACACCCGCATTTTGGGGTTTAACGCGTGCGTTACTTGCTCACACTATTGAGGGAGTGTCTCGTGGGTTTGAAAAGAAACTGGAGATTGAAGGAGTCGGGTATCGTGCTCAAATAGAAGATAAAAATCTTGTTCTTTCGCTCGGGTTTTCGCATCCTGTAAAACTTGAGCCACCCGAGGGTATTGAATTCAAAGTGGAGAAAAACATCGTTACCGTTTCAGGATTCAGCAAAGAAGCGGTTGGTGAGGTGGCTGCGGGCCTCCGGGCATTGAAGAAACCAGAGCCATATAAAGGCAAGGGCATTCGCTATCAAGGAGAAATCGTTCGCCGCAAAGCCGGTAAAAAAGCCACCACTGGCTCGGCGTAAGAGTATGAAATCATCAAATGCAAAGAAAAAAAAGTCTCACACAATGCGCGCAGTACGGACCCGGTTAAGAATTCGTGGGATGTCTTCGCTTCCCCGTCTTTCTGTATTTCGTTCGGGGAAGCACATCTATGCGCAGGTGATTGATGATGCCGAAAGAAAGACCATTGCTTCCGCAAGCGACTTGAATGTCAAGAAATTGAAGGACAAAAATTCACCGAAAGAACGTGCGACTTTGGTCGGTGCACTGATAGCGGAACGCGCAAAGGAAAAGAACGTAACTGCAGTTGTTTTTGACCGTGGCGGCTATAAATATCACGGCCGCATACAGGCACTGGCAAACGGTGCACGGAAAGGTGGATTAAAATTCTAAGGGCTTTATCTGAAATTATGGAGCAAAGCGAACAAAATTTTAGTCATAAAACCTTGCCCAGCCCCAGTTCCGCCAAGAACTTCACGTTAGTAATGGGAAGAGGGAACCCAAAAAGCTCTCCCGAGCATGATGGGACGCACCCGCGGAACCGGGGCTGGCTGCCCCCTCT
>CAZOFN010000073.1:0-3903 GCA_964579195.1 uncultured Candidatus Saccharibacteria bacterium
GCTCGGTATCTTCGCTGTGCTCGACCTCTCCGATGTGGTTCAGGTGTTCAAGGGAAACTACGACGCTCCGCGTGAGCGGGCCGCCGGACATGTCAGTGCCGGCGGCACGCGCCGTGAGCGAGACCTCCGCGCCCGCTTCGCGGGCGCGGAGGGAGGCCTTCACGAGCGCGCTCACATCCTCCGCGTCTTTCGGGTACGCGACCAGCTCCGGCCTCCGTTCGAAAAGAGAAGTATCCCGCGAGAATTTCGTGAGCGTCTCCGCATCATCCGCCACTTCTCCCCGAATCGCCGCCTGCAATGTATTTTTCAAGGTCTCCATTATGCACAGTATAACTTGTTCGAATCCTGCCTGCGGAGCTCAGTACGTAACTCAGGATCAGAAGCGCGATTTCGCGCGGAGAAATAAGGTGCCAAGCAAACAGTTTTTGCAGACGATTACGGATTTATGTTCTCTGGCTTTAGGTCGCCATCAGTCATGAGCATCGTGCATAATCGCCGCATTAGCCAGCCCGTCGAAGTGCGCCGCAAGCCACGCTGCTGCGCGCTCAGCGTCTTCTGACGGCATCAATACGCCATATTCCTCGCGGAATATAGCTTGCAACTCTTGAACAAGAGGTTGGCTGAGCGAATTAGTATGGATAAGCGAAAGCAGCACCTTTCGATGCTGCTCAGCTTCTAAGCACACGGGAGCGACAATAAGCGGAGACAGGTCGAAAGAGATAACCTGTGCACTCGTTGTCGTTCCGGTGAACTTTTCTTTCGGTATTCCCCTTTTTGGGGAAATGGAGATGTTCGCGGTCAAGTATCAAACGAGCAAGCGCCCTGATCGCTCCGTACGGTAGGCCTGAAGCCTCTATATACTGCAGTGCGCCCGCGGGGATCCGCGATCAGAGAGTTGCGTCAGGGATGTAGCACGGTGCTGCCTGTAATGAAGTGTATACCTCCCCATTTTGTGCGCAAGCAAACAGCTCGCTTGCAGAAAAAAATTTCATGGTAAAGTTATAAGGTGCCTCACAGAGGTACGAACCTAACCCGCGCGGACTCCATTCGGTATGGTCCCAAGTCCGGTCAAGGCCAGAAAACCCGTCGTGGGAGGCATTCAGAGTCTAATTCCGCACAAATATGACCCTCACTCGTTGGCAGATAGCACTATTGGCTGCATTACTTTTACTTTTGGGGCCCGTGCTTCTGTTGCGGCTAGACATATTCCCAATTGCATTCGGAGCAGATTATGGCTTTAAGGAAGAAGAGTGTGGCGCAATAGAAATGTCAGGTGCTGCTCATATGCTTGTCTGTAAGCGAACAGTGTTTGGGCCGGATCCCCGCTGGGGCGAGCCCCGATAGCGGCATAAATATGTCTTCTTTCTTACATACAATTATCGATAGTGTAACCTCATTTTTTGTTGCCGTAGCCATTACGGTTGGATTTACTGCTGCTCCCATTGCTGCTCCAGTTGTTACCCCAGCTGAACCTTCGACGACAGCAACTTCCTCAAGCGAAGTCTCGCAACAAGTAGAGCTTCAGTCTCCGATACCTGAAGACAGTGAGTTGCAAGCAGGCGAGGCAGGGTCGGCTACAGCTGAGCTTGAAATGGAGCAGAAGAGAATACGACAACTAGAACAAAATCTTGAACAAGAAAAAAGGCTACGCGAAGCACAACAGGCCGCTACTCTAGAGTCTCAGCGTCAGCTGGAACTTCAGCGTCAGAGAGACCAGGAGCAGGCAAGACTGCTCGAGGAACAAAAGCGGAGCGCAATGGCTGAAGAAACGAAGCGACAACAGGAGATAATGCGCCAGCAAGAACTCACTCGAAAAAATGAAGAGGAGAGGGAACAGGCGGAGCTGGAACAAGAAAAGCAGCTGTACCAGCAGAAGCAGCAGCTACTTGACACCTTAATAAGTCAGGTCAGTGGAATCTATCAGCAAAAAATCAATCTAGAGCAAGCCTATCGTGCGCAAGAGGATCAATTCATTACGACGTACTGCAAACAAAGAGAAGACGAGATTGACAACAACTTCGGCGTGCGCGGACTATTCTTCAGCGGAGCGAGGGTAAAGGCGATAGAGGATTCGCGAGTAATGTGTCCAGCAGAGGCGCGCTCCGTGTTCAACGCTTCCTTAAGTGATAAAATGTACCCGTTTGTTATCCAGCTCCAACAGATGCAGCGACAATTTCAAGACTACAACAGGAGTCTATATTCCGCATGCGCGAGGGTCTCTACTAACTCTTCCATTTATCTGGATGCGGCCTTCCCCATTAACTTTTAACGCAATGAACTATGTTATCGTGAGCGTATGAAAAATGGCCTAATAGGAGCTGCTGTAATGGGGGCAGTGTTAATCGGGGGCTATGCGCTTTTCAATGACCCTGGGAACACATCGAGCCCTTCTGGTTCAGGCTACATACGAACAGATAATCCTCCCGAAACGCGCACCCAAATCTCTACCGGCGAAGCAGACAAGGACTGTTCAGACTTCAGCACCCAGCTGCAACCGCAAACATTTTTTAGGGCTCAGGGCGGACCTGCATCTGACCCACACAACCTAGACCGTAATAGGGACGGCAAGGTCTGCGAATCTCTCCCATGATGATATTCAAGCGAGAATGGGCTCTACTCGATTTACTGATTGCCGGTAGTCTATTTCTCCCGATGCTAGCTAGTGCGCATCCAGGACGCACGGATGCCTACGGTTGTCATACGTGCAGGACCAACTGTTCTAGCTGGGGTCTCTCCTCCGGCGAATACCACTGCCACAACGCAAAAACTCTTCCGCAGCCGAAAGAACCCATCCGGAGTCATTACGGCGAAGGCGGGACCGGCATCACTGAGCCATGGCCCGCATATAAAAGCCCATCCCTCCCCCCCGCATCGAACCCTAGTCCTTCTCAGCCATCCTCTACTCGAGTATTAAACACTGCCTCTTCTATTACCTATGCCCTGGCAAAGGGCATGGAAAATGGACAAGTAACTCGACTACAGCAGATTCTTGCGAGGGATCCTTTCATCTATCCAGAAGGGTTAATCACGGGATACTTTGGTCCCGCAACAGAAAGAGCCGTAAAGGCATTCCAGAAAAAGCACGGCCTCGAGCAGGTCGGCTATACAGGCCCTATGACTAGGGCGCTATTGAATGCTCGATAAGCATTCTTTTGCGACCCCGCCACCCCGATTCTCGACCCCCACCCCTTCACGCGATAGGATGGCTGCATGACGGAGGAGCAGAGGACGCTTGGCAGTGACCACCAGCGGAAAGACGACGCTGTTTTCAGATTCTTCAGAGGAGTAATGGATGATATACAGACCCTTTTCCGCACGGATGAGCAGGGGCATCCTCAGACTTCTCAGCGGGCGCAACTCGTTCTGGTGTACACGTTCATTGATGTTACTGCGAGTTTTTGGTACGCATACCTTGGTAAGGTGGGAACCCCGAGCGGGCGCTTCATTTCATGGGTAGAAAGCTATGCCTTAACGAAGCGCAATGGTGACTATTCAGGGACAGATTTTGAGAAGGTCTCGCCAGAGCGCCTCTACTCCTTAAGATGTTCGATGGTCCATTTTTTTGGCATTGCCCGAAAGGACAACGAGATAGACGTCGGGTTCGCGGTAAATAACACCTCTGCTGCCGAGCTAGAGAAGTGGCGAGCAGCATGGCGGCGAAGTGGGAGAGACGTGGTGATTCTGACCCCATGGCAGCTATACGTACTTGTGCTGGAGGGCGTCATTCTTATGCTGGACGAGTGGAAGGGGGTTATTGACCTGGCTCAGACAGATGAGGAGCAGAAGTGGGCTCACATACGAGGGATTGATAGGGTGTTTCGAAAAATCGACACCGAGGGTGCCGCAGTAATACGCTAAGCCTTCTCGTCACAAAGCATCGAGTAAACTGCCCCGTGGAAGTAT
>CAZOFN010000074.1:0-3298 GCA_964579195.1 uncultured Candidatus Saccharibacteria bacterium
ATCTAGTTGCTTATTTAATCCTTCATAATTAAACATCGAATAATTCGCTCGTCTTGCTTACGGAGACAGTCGATGTTTTTTAAGTTTTTGTTTCGGCACAAAGGGATAAAACCTTATTTCTTGGTGAAACCCAACCTTGTTCCGCCATTTAAAATTAACAAGAATTGGCGGCGTTATATAGCCTGACTTTAGGACTTTATCCATAATCTGCCATCCAGCACCGAATATTTCTTTCTTGGGCGCAGAATTACTTGATTTCACCTGGGCTCTGAAAGAGCATCCTGTACATTGAATATCAAAAAGAGGGTAACCGGGCGGCAAAATCATCAACTTTCGTCCGCAATTCGGGCAAGAAACTAAAGTAACTACTTCTTTCTCACCTTGATCTCCAGCCTGTTTATTAGTCCGAAGGAATCTCCTCAATGTGTTCATATTGAGGAGATTGGATCATTTACCGAAAACTCCGTCAAGCCAGGATGAACAAAAGCTCACACTGAGAACCGCTAATACTTTATCGTACTTTGGTTTTAAGCTGACCAGAATTACTTACTTCAACGACCTTGAATACCAAATGACCGAGGAGCTGGCCGCGGGAGGTGGTGACATCAACGCGCCAGCGGCCGGGCTCGAGGCTCTCTTTTACCGTAAACCCACGATAGCCACCATCGCGGCCGCCGGAGATGGGAAACGAGATTCTGTTGCGAACTATCCACTCTCCACTCTCTTCATCATAGAAAGACCATCGGTGGAGAATTTGAGTGGAGATTCGCGTGGGAGCAAAGACGGCGCTATAGGCATACACGGGCTCACCCGGCGCGCGATGAAATATATTCGACTCCTTCCGAAACATCGAGTACCGCGACGCGGGCTCGAACGCAACTTCATAACCTCCATTTGATTTCCTTACTGAGTGGTAAATTCCCAGTTCTTTCAGTGAGAGCGGAAGCGGCGGAATGATATTTAGAAAATAGAGAACGTTAAAAAGAATGTACAAGCTCGCAATGCTGCCAATTAACCCAGATCGGCTTTCGCGAAGATGTGCGGAGCCAATCCGTGCAAGAAGAGTGATGAAAACCCCGGCAATGCCGAGTGCCGTGAGACCGGAGAGAACAAATACCCCATCGCCCATTCTCCCGAAGGCTACGGGAAGCGCGAATACAAGGTAGAGAAAGAGCGCAACGAAATAGACGCTCAGGTGAAATGAGAGGCGCGCATATCGATCACGGAAAAACTCGTTCCCAACCAGGAGACAGAGAAGCAGGAAGACGAATGGCCAGCTCGCAGCAAACGAGCCGCTCCGCGAATAAAAGACGAAGAAACCGGAAAACAGGGCGCCGAAGGAGAACTGCATGAGAAGCGGAATAAATTCGCGATATGGGTGGAACGCGCGAAGGCGGCCGGCGGTAATTGCGCCAAGCATCAGAATTACAGCGCCTGCGACCGCAAGGTGCACGAGAAACACAAGATTATCGTAGCGAAGGTCAATCCTCGTTAATGTCAGATTGTCCCAGACAAACCCAAAAAGGAACGCAATCGTCGAAAGGCGGCGTTCATATTTTTCGCGAAACTCGTGAATTCGCGCAAACGAAATGCTTGGAAGTATTTTCTTAATCACGGTGATAAGTAATATATGAGAACCATACCGTGCGCACATGCCGTTTTCAACATTACGTATTCGTTCGCTCCAGAGAGCATCATAAAAACATTGTGCGCCCGTCCCGATAGCCATCGGGACGGGCGCGTGCCCCACTTTCTTCTTCAGCGGTCATCCGCCGCTACTCCCTCGCGAAGACATCCTCCGCGAGCTTGAAGTGAATCCCCGCGTCCTCGCGAATCACGAGGCGATTACCGGAGAGACTCGCATCCTCCCGTGGAATCACTCGGACGCGCCCCTGGTGGAAGGCCCGGAGAAGCTTATCGCGAAGATTGTGCCCCGCGGCTCCCATCCCCGCCTGCGAAACCAGAGCATTCGCAATGAGGTAGCAGATGCGTGTCCCGTCGGAGAGGTACACCCCCGCCTGTCCGCTGAAATCCATGCCGGAGGGAACGAGGAGAATGCCGTTCTTCTCCAGGTACCGCTGGTCGATTGACATCGCCTCGCCCTTTGTGCACGACCAGGGATACCCCCGCTGGCCATTCGGCCCGCCCGGGCCGACGACAAGAGCGAGGCTCATCGAGATTTGATCCACCCGCACCTCGGGAGCCACTTCATCGAGGTTGCCTTCGGCGGCGGCGTGGAGGAGCTGGGGGAGGTTCTTCAGGCGCTTCGCCTTCGTCTGGAACTCCGGCTCGCCGGTCCGCACGTTGACCTCGGAAACCCGAATCGCGAGTGGCTCCATCTTCCCGTTCACGGTGACGAAGCAGCCTGGGTAGAGAATGCAGGGGCGAAGTATCCCCTCCTCCCGCATGACCTTCACGAGCGGGTCGAAGATTGTCGCGCGTGCCATCGCGATGAGCGCATCCGTCTCCAGCGGATGCGGCGAGATACTTGCCATCCCGCCGGTGATGGGGTTTGCCTTCGTCGCGATGCCGGGGAAGCGCTCGGGGTAGTCGAGCGCGGTCGGGAGGACCTGGATGTGGCCCTCGCCATCAATGATGGCCGTGAAGCTCATCTCGACACCCGACATCAGCGACTCGATGAGGAGCGGCCACGGAGCGTCAGCGCCGCAGAACTCTGTGTAGCTCTTCATGTAGTCATCCATCAACTGGCGCCACACCTCGTGAACCTCCCACGCGTTGTGAATCACGCGGGCACCCTTGCCGGCAGCGCTGTACGGATACTTCAGCACCGCGCCGCCGTACCGGCCGATGAACGCGAGGCAGACCTCGCGCACGAGCCCGAAGTTCTTCGCATCAACATCGATCCACGCATCGGCCACGGGAATGCCTGCCGTGCGGCAGAGGCGCTTCCCGTAAATCTTGTCGCCCTCGAGACGAGCACCCCTCGCCGCGAGGCCGATGATACGTTCGCCGAACCCCGCCTTCTCGAGGAGGTCGACGAGACCGTCGAACTGGAGTGCCTCCGGCATCGGCACCGCGAGATCGAGCTGGCGCTCCGTAAAGGCAGCGATGAGCACTTCAGCGTATGCCGCCACTTCATTCGAGCTGGTAGGAATGAAGTCAACCGGCCACTGCATCTCCTCGGCGTAGTGCTTCATGCCGGGCATGCCGCGGACGACAATGCCACGGAAGTTCTCGCCCGCGCTCCTCGTCGAGGAGACCGTGAGTGCGGAAATCACCGTGCGGCCGTCAGTTCCTGCGAAACCGATTCGGTACGTCATCTCGCATCCTCCTATCG
>CAZOFN010000074.1:3308-3830 GCA_964579195.1 uncultured Candidatus Saccharibacteria bacterium
TGTAGGCACTCATGAAAAATCCCGAGAAATCCTCGCCACCTTAGCATATTGAACAAAAAATCGAAACTTGCCTTCTTCTTGCAAGTTACACAGGCTTTGCGGTAGATTTTGATGCGACAGGAGGAGACATGGAACCCAATAATCTTCGCAGGTCGTACGAACGACTGCCGGAAAATGGAACCATGACGCTCGATTTTCTGAAGGGTGTCCCCGCCAAAAACCTCAAGCAGGTTGTCACTACTCTTCTTTCAAGAACCTGTCCAGGCTTCCGGCCGGTTGTAAGCGTGGGCGAACGCCGCTGCACCGTGCGCAAGGAGCGAATCACTAAGAAGAGCTGACTGCTCGCCATCCGAAGGAGAAGGCTCCCAACGATGGCGAGCTTTCTCTTTCAAAAATTTTTAAAAAGATTCTGTTCTTACAAAAACCCCAAAGTCACAGTTTATATCATACTGTACAGTATGATATAAACTGTGACTTTGTGCTTTGCACCTGCAGAAGAAAACGCCTGAATTACAATCAGTA
>CAZOFN010000075.1:0-3752 GCA_964579195.1 uncultured Candidatus Saccharibacteria bacterium
CAGGTTGTGATTCCCCTTGTAGTAAAGGGGTTCTAACATCGTCCAGTACCCCCAGCCAGTTTGAGCTAGGTTCAGAGTCCGAGGAGTGTAGGAAAATTTAGTATGACTTTCATGAGAACCGTGGAGCATCATTATCTTCCCCAGAAAGAGAATATAGCCTATTCGCCGCTCGGCGTGCGGGGTCTTATTGAACAAGCCCAGACAAAAAATGGTGGCGATCTTGAGGTGATATTTAAAGATAAGCATCGATATAGGACGTTGGTCGAAATGTATCACGCGACATTTTTAGCGCTTGCGCTCTACAAAAAGTATGGACCCGAGTATAAATTTAATATCGTTGAGGGGCAAAACCCCCCGGATCTATATTTCATTCAGGCAGATGGAAGTGGAGCGTTGCCTGTTGAGGTGATGGAATTATTCAAACCCGATGGGGGTTTTCAAGGTTATCCGGAACTCGCGATGCATGTTTGGAAAACGAAGGGCCATATGCAGTATGAAAAATGTCATTTACTTCTTGCTTCGCGGTTGAGTGCACGCGAATTTAGCATCACTAAATTTATTGCAGAAACGCAAAAGTTGCGCTGGTCGTTTGAGCGGATCTGGTTATCTCTTTATACAAAGGAGGCGAATTGCTGGACGTTTTTCGAAGTGTTTCCTTCCGGCGCATACAACGATTCCAGTAGTATTGATTTTCGGCTAAATGAAGACAAAAAACTTTGGTACTGAAGAATACGAGTACACGCATATACGAGTTTCATAAGGAGCTGGCACAAAAGGTTTGAAACTGCTAGTTTTTGGATATGGAAAAACCTCAAATCCTCGAGCAGTTTCAAGGCTTCCTTCGGGAGTATAACGCTGAGGAGAAAGACGAAATCTGGCAGCAGCAGTCAGCGTCTTTTCGGCGTTTTTGGAATGAAAAAATTATTAGCCCGAGAGAGCCACAACTCGATCCGTTCGAGGTTGATAGCATCATTCGGATGATCGATCGGCAGGCTCGTGGCAATACTCCGCAAAACGAAGCAATTGCCAAAATGCTTATCTCTCAAGCGGTATGGCGGCGAATGTTCGAGCAACTCAAGACGGATCAAAAACTTGCCGAGCTCGTCGATCAGATCATAGGCACATTCGAGCCGGAGAAGCGCATCGTACTCATCAATGATTTATATAAATACAACGAGCCCTACAAAAATAGTCTGACCGGGAAGAGTGGGAACGCGATTAATGCGTTCATATTCATGTGGGCACCTCAGAGGCATGTAAGCGTGGTCTCCTTGGCTGATCGCCAGCGACTCATTCAGTTCTTCGGGTTTCAGGGCGGGCCGGATTTTGAGAAAGATTCCTCGGGAGAAAAGATCGTGAAATCTAACGAGGCCCTGGTTTCTGGGTTTAATGAGTATTTTGGTAGCCAGTATTCTCCGCGCACCATTTGCACCTTTCTTTATCACGCTGCAGTTCGCGATGTATGGCGTTCCGAGGATATCGGAGATGGGGGAGCCCGGAGAGGATGGAGCGCCCGAACACCAGAGTCAGAACCCGAGGTTAGTGCGCCTGTAGTAGAACAGCGCACGGGCGATCCGGCGCTGTTCTACATGGAAAGCCAGCTCGAGGATTTCCTCATCGAGAATTGGGACAAAACTGAACTTGGGAAGAAATACGACCTTATTGAAGAAGATGGAGAAGTGGTCAGCCAGCAGTACCCGACCGAAGTCGGGCAAATTGATATTCTCGCGCAGGACAAAAAGACAAAACAGTACGTTGTTATAGAATTAAAGAAGAACCAGACGAGCGATGACACAGTCGGGCAACTTGCTCGGTATATGGGTTGGATCGAGGAGAAGAAAGCAAATGGCAAGACTGCAAAGGGTATCATTATCGCCGCCCAGTATGATCAGCGTTTGTACTACGCTCTTAGAATGATGAGAGATACCGAGGTGTATCTTTACCGAGTTGACTTCAAGCTTGAGGAGTTCAAAGACGGAACAAAATAGGGGTGATTTCAGTGTCGCATTTGTCGCTTTTGCTCCAAAACAGAGGTGTCCGAGAAGGGCTGAACTACCTATGAAAAATGCAATTCTGTTACATGGGACTGGAGATTCGCCGGCGAAGTACTGGTTTCCTTATGTTGCGAAGGAATTGGAGAAGAAAGGATATAAAGTGTGGGCGCCAAAGTTGCCGAATGCAGAAAAGCCGAATTTGAGTGATTGGCTTCCCTATGTTTACCAAAATGGCGTATTTACAAGAGACACTGTCTTCATTGGCCATTCAGCAGGAGCGCAGTTGATTTTGAGCCTGCTTGAGAAAATTGGCGAAAAAATAAAGCAGGCAATACTTGTATCTGGTTATGCGGAGCCGCTGCCCAAAAATGCGAGGGTGAAGAGCAAAGGTAAATTTGCGTGGAAGAAGATTGGAAAACATGCCGGCAGCTTTATTTTTATCAATTCCGATAATGACCCCTGGGGATGTACGGACAAGCAAGGCAGGATAATGTTGGATAAACTTGGCGGTACGCTGATCATTCCGAGGGGGCAAGGTCATATGGGATCTACTACTTACAAGCAACCCTATAAGAAGTTTCCACTACTTGTTAAATTGGTGGGTAATTGATCCCTACCGAGACCTTTCATTGAAAGGAGGGGAGTTACTCTCAAAAGCGTTGCAACTGCCTTGTCTCGGGAGGTTCCCGCCGAAGAGACAGGTATAACCGGGGATGCCAGCTACAGCTATGGAAAATCTACGAAAATTGGTGCGGCAAATTTTGGAACGCGGTTACCTCATGAGTTTAGGTACGGTGGACGAGGGAGGTGTGTGGGTGAGCGACGTGATCTATATTCACGACGGTGACTTCAACCTCTTCTGGCTCTCGGACCCGGAGGTTCGCCATTCCCACGCCATTCAGAAAAACCCTAGGGTGGCTACGGCCATCACGGTGAGCAACAACGCCGGTGAACAAAACATCGGCCTGCAAATTGAGGGTGTTGCCGAAAAACTCGAGGGCAATAACCTCGCTCTCGCCACACAGCATCGCTTGAAGCGGAAGAAAAGCCTGCCCGACCGCGATGGCGAGGTGGAAGAAGGTGAATCCTGGTACCGCCTGCGGCCCACGAAGATCGAGATCATCTACGAGCCGCAGTTCGGGTTCGACAAACAGGTTTTGGAGTTATAGGGCGGCCCCGAATTTTAAAATAAAATAACTAAAGAAAGAAACAAAGCGGTTCCGGCTTCTTATCTGCTCCTTAGAAAAGGCGATGAGATTTTGCTTATGCGGCGGAAGGGCTCCGGCTACTACGATGGTTGGTATTCGGTTCCGGCGGGGCACGTTGAAGCCGGGGAATTGCCGGTTGATGCGCTTATACGCGAAACAAAAGAAGAGTTGGGCATTGCCCTTGATGAAAGCGATGTGCGTCTTGTCCATACGATGTACAGAACAAAGCATGATGAAACCGGTGACAGGGTGGATTTATTTTTTACGGTTACGAAGTGGAGTGGAGAGATTACAAACACCGAGCCCCACAAATGCGACGATATTCAATGGTTTTCACTTAACGCGTTGCCTGAAAATCTAGTGCATTATGTGAGAGAGGCGATAAGAGATGTTGAGAGCGGGATTGGCTATTCGGAGTTGGGTCTAGATCGCGTTGTGCAAAATCCGTCAAAATAACCCCTACCGAACGCTTTATAACAACTCGCAATTTCTTCTAGTTCGTGATATCATTAAAAACATGAATACAATCACTATTCCTAAGAAGATGGCA
>CAZOFN010000076.1:0-3732 GCA_964579195.1 uncultured Candidatus Saccharibacteria bacterium
GACTTTCAACCCAGTCGGCGACGGTCCCCTTCTTGCCGCCCGACTCCCAGGCAGCAGCGGCTCGTCGCCACTCATTTTCTCCTTTTTTACTGAAAAAAACAGTCGCATGGGGAACTTTGCGCGCAATGACGTTTCCGTCTCCGTCGTGCACATCAACGACCGGCCGATTGTACCCCGACTCTACAAAGGGATCGAGGTTTATATACCGAGTCCGTTTTTCTTCCCTTACGAGATCGCTTTGTGCATGAGTGACATCCACCGCGAGCTTCGGGCCTTCTTTCCACTGACCCGGCACCTCTTCTTCCGGCCTCCATTCGATCACGAAGTCAAAACCATGCTGGGAGTGGAACCTAAGACCCATGTCGTCATTCAACGTGGCAAATGTCACTTGACGCACATTGTCGAAGTGCTCCACAATGAACTCCCCCGTCATCTGCTCGAGCGCGTGGGAGAAGTCGGGCGCGTACTCGCGCTCTACGCGCGGCAATGCCCTGTTAACCCCTGCAGCGGCGATCTCTTCGGGTTTTAGGATTCCCTCGGAACTCATATGCTTGGCGACGAAGGAGTAACCGATCTTGGCGCGTTCATGGGAGCAGACACGCGGGCCTCATGGCGCGCGAGTACCTCAGACTCGATCTCTTCTCGCGGACGGCCGTATTTTGCCCGGGAAAATTCCTTGATGCGTAGAGCACGCTCTACATCGGGCTTTTCGGCAGGATGCATGCGCATGGAGAATGGCCGCGACGTCTTTCCTCCTATCAAGAGCTTAACGTAGGCGCGGAAGTTGTCGAGCGACAAGAGGTCCCGCGCGGTGAATTCCGGACTGAACTGATGCTCCAGAAACTCGCTATCTTCCGAGCCAATGCGCATCGCCGCCATGGAGCCGACATTCCCGAAAACCGCCTTTTTGATTTCCTCTTCCAGCTGCCCGATGAACTGATGCGTCATCGTCAAATTCAGGCGATACTTCCGCGCCTCGGAAAGAATCGTGGCAATTGACTTTGTGGTTACATTCTGGAATTCGTCTATGTAGAGGAAAAAGTCAGAGCGCTGGTTCTCATCCGCGATGTTGGTGCGCGAGAGAGCGGCGAGCAAGAGTTTTCCGACGAGGATGAGTCCCAAGAGCGATGAGTTAATCTCACCAAGCCGTCCCTTCGACAGGTTAATCAGAAGGATGCGCTTCCCGTCCATTATATCGCGGAAGTTGAACGATGACTTCTCTTGCGCAATGATGGGGCGCATGATGTCATTCGAAAGAAACACATCGAATTTCGAGGTGATATAAGGGACCATGTTGGCAAGCGAGGCCTCACCGCCGGCTTTTTCGGCAATCTGCGTCCAGAAGCTCTTCACGAGAATATTGGCGCTCCGGGCGAGTTTTCCCTGCCGGAATTCCTTGTCGGCGAGAACCCGTGTAATCTCAAGCAGCGTATTCCCCGATGACGGGTCATCCATAACGAGGAGAGCTGCGTTCCTGAAATACTGCTCAAACATGGGACCACCCGCGACCGACATATTAAACAGCTTCTCAAAAATCGCAAGGAGCTCGTTTACTAACAGTGTTTTTTGTTCGGGAAAACGCGTATCGTATTCAAGCATGTTCATCCCCATGGGGCGCGCCGTATCGCCCGGGTCGAAGTAAACGACGTCCTCAATGCGGGCATCGGGAACAAACCCAAGCGCATACTCGGTAAGCTCCCCATGCGGGTCAATCACGCACATTCCTTCACCATTTTGAATATCCTGACGAATCAAGTTCTTCAAAAAGTTCGACTTCCCCGTGCCAGTTTGGCCGATGATATAAAAGTGGCGTCTGCGATCCTCCCGCAAGAAGCGAATTTCTGTTTCAACGCCGCGGAACACATTGTAACCGATTGCCACTCCTTCTTTTGAGACATCGGAGGGCGGTGCCGACTCTTTGGCCTTTACCGATTGGATCCCCGGGATCTCAATCGGTGTATTGGGAAAGTGGTAGATGCCGGTCAGCTCTGCTGCGGAAAAAATCATGCGGTATTTCGAGTCGAGTATCCGAAACGAATACCGAAACACCTCGCGCGAAATTTTTCTCGGACTTACGCGCTTGAAGCGAACGGCGTTCAGGCCGGGGTCGGCAAATTGGAAGAATGCCTGCTCAAGGCCCTGTAAAATCACCGCCGCACGCTCGTTTGTGGGGGCGGAAGCTACCAGGCGGATATTCGACTCAAACAAGACCTTCCCCGCCTTGTCCTCCAATGCTCGCGCTTTGTTTTCATCAATGGGCGTTCGGGCAATACCGCCCGCATCGAGCGGCTTTTTCTCTTTGGGGCCCGTCACCACGTCCCGAAGAATTGCGCCGTGCGAAGGCGCGCCTCCCTTGCCCTTGTAGTATGCCGCAGCATTTTTTAACAGTGTTTTGTTCCAGCGTTTTGCCGCCGGCCGGAATACAAGCTGGAGCGCTGCTCCCTCTGTTTCCTCGTCGAGCTTCGTGAATACCGAGGCAATCGCCTTCAAGGGATCAGTCTCAGTCGCGCGATACGTCTTTATGGGAAGCAATTCATCCACGGCAAGCTCCGCAATCGAAACGGCAACCTTTCCCTCCGGGGTAAAAATGTTGTAGTCGGGCGTCGTCTCAACAGAGGCGTCCGGATAATATGCATGCACGAGCTTCTCCGCCGAATCGAGAAGCCCGCCCGGCACTGCGATATAAAAAGAAAGTTCCACATCCTTTGCGGGAACCGTGAGTTCCGCCGCCATCCACGGCCCGGGAGAGAACCAGCTCTTTTGCCTAAGCCCGGCAAATGACGTGTAGAGCTGTTCCATTACGGCAATTTTTTCGCGCATGCGCTCAATGCTTGCTTCTTCTCCCGTCTTGGGTTCCGCCAGCGGCAGCCGAACCAAAAGCAATCTTAGATTCAATGCTCGTTGAATTGCGAGCTTCCTTCGCATCCAGAAGAAAAGAAAAATGCCAAGACCTACGCAGGCAAGACCCACCGAGAGAATCATATAGAACCAAAGCCAGAACCAAATGCCTTCCACAGATTTCTAATGTCTAATGTCTAATTTTTAATGAAGTCGCTTCAGTACGCCGATTTGCCGAATGGATAATCGCATTAAAAATCAGATGCAATTCCTTGCCCTCTTGCCACAATATTTCAGCTTTTTCTTGCAAAGATGGTACCGCGCCAACGGTCATTCGCAACCAGTATTTAGTCTCATGTTCCTCTTTTTTCGTAATGCCTATTTTATGCTTGAAATCCCTGATGGATTCGGCATCATCAGCTTCACAATAATTGGCGCCGATACTAGTACCGGACCTCACGAGCTGAGTGATGAGGGGATTGGTTATCGAGTCTTTCGGAATCAGTGCCACAAATTGAATAATGGCCTCAGCGAACTTTGCCGTTCGTTCTTCCAAGTCGTACTTCACAATCCGCTCGTTAGACATTAGAAATTAATTATTCGGGTTTGAGTTGGCCGGACTGAATGAGTTTGTCGTAATAATGGTCGGCAAGCTCGTCATGGAGCGCATCAATGAGGTAGGGTGTTTGGGCTTCGGCTTTTTTCACGGCGTCCAAAATACTCTTTTCAAGTGCAAGCGAAACCAGTGACTTCAACTCACCTTCCACTGCAGTATCAACTGGCGTTGTCGGGCCAGAGGGAGGTGGGGGCGTTGCCGGCGGAGGCGCTGGCGGTGCCACGGGCGCGGCAGCGATCTTCTCTGCGACGTGCTCGCGGAATGCCTCGCGGAAAACT
>CAZOFN010000077.1:0-3676 GCA_964579195.1 uncultured Candidatus Saccharibacteria bacterium
GTTTCCAACCGATAATCTCAAACAAGCCACCATAAAAGCGCACAGATTTCTCGAGATCAGAAACCCAGAACTCAATGTGCTTAATGGCAGTCATGAATATTTTCTAGATTTCTCACAAATAAAAATCATAGTGCTCCGAACTATTCGACCCTGGTTTTTCACTTCGATACTTCGAAGTGACTATAACGTTCTATGATATGGGGCATTAACAAGGCCACACTTTTTGATGTGCGATGTAGATAGGAATAACTAACTCTTTTTATAAAGATAAACTGCCAATGGAATAAAAAGAATTAGTATCCCCACAATCCAGAGAAGCGAATACCAGAGATCATCGAGAGAGCCGCTGAGAATCAATCCACGCATGGTATTGGTAGTAACCGTTATTGGGCTGACTTTGGCAAATGCCTGCAACCATTCGGGCATGGTTTCCACCGGCACGAAAATTGAGCTTGCAAACACCAAAGGAAAAACCCAAATGAATCCGGCCACTTGCGCAGTTTCCGTGTTTTTTACCATAAGGCCGATAGTCGCAGCGACCCACGAAAATGCAAAGCCAAAAAGCACGACGAGCCCGAGAGCCCAAGCCGCATGCCAAAATCCCTGTTCAAAACGAAACCCGAGCAACATTCCCAGTCCCGAAATAAGCAACACTACGAATATGTTGCGCAAGGTGTCGGAGAGCGTTCGCCCCGCAAGGACGGCTGAACGCGCCATAGGAAGACTTCTGAAGCGGTCAATAAGCCCTTTGGAAAGGTCTTCGGCAAGACCGATGCCGGTTTGAATTGAGCCAAAAAGCGCCATCTGCACTAGAATCCCGGGAAGTAAAAAGTTCAGATAATTTCCTCCCGAGGCGGCTTTCATAGCTCCGCCAAACACATAATTAAAAAGAAGTAAAAACATAACAGGCTGGATTGTGGAAAAAACTAAAAGTTGAGGAAGCCGAATGTAGCGGATCATATTTCGCTTGGTTATCACCAAAATATCTAAAATGGTCCAGAACATATTTATGGAATAAACCTTTCTTGTGCGTTAGGAGCTTCTGCGTCCTCCGCCGGTTTTCCGGTAAGTGCTAAAAAAACTTCATCCAAAGTAGGACGGCGTAAGAAAATATCCTCGATATCAATTTTCACCCGATCTAAAATCCGAATTGCCTCCATGACCGCTTTCGCGCCTTCTGCCACTGGAAGTATAATTTGGCCAAATTCCCGATCAACATGCGGCTTTTCTTTGCCGATGCTCATAAGATAGCCGGCAGCATCTTCTGTTCTCCTCTTGTCGAGCAAATGGAGTTCAAGTACATCACCGCCAACCCGTGATTTAAGTTCATCCGGGGAGCCTTCGGCAATCAGCCGCCCATGATTGATGACTGCAACAGTATCGGCAAGGTGATCGGCTTCTTCCAGGTATTGGGTCGTAAGAAGGACGGTCGTACCCCCGGCGGCAAGACGCTGTATCACTCCCCAAAGCTCGAGTCTGCTTTTGGGGTCAAGCCCAGTCGTCGGCTCGTCAAGAAAAAGAACCTTTGGCTCGCCAATAAGGCTGGCCGCAAGATCAAGCCGCCTCCTCATGCCGCCGGAATATGTTTTCAAGAGTTTCTTCCCTGCATCCGCCAAGTCAAACAATTCAAGAAGAAACTTCGCGCGTTTTGAGGCATCTTTGCGGCCAATATGATAAAGCCTTCCTACCATTTCCAAATTTTCAAAACCGGTAAGATTTTCATCAACAGCCGCATACTGACCTGCAAGGCCTATGTAAGTACGCACTCTTGCCGGTTCTTTGACTACATTTACCCCGGTAATGTGAACTTCGCCGGCATCGGGTTCAAGAAGTGTTGTCATAATTCGCACGAGTGTAGTTTTTCCGGCACCATTCGGCCCAAGAAGCCCAAAAACGCTCCCTGTTCGCACACTCAAACTTACCCCGTTAAGCGCCTTAACGTCTCCAAAGGACTTAAAAACATTTTTGACGGCGATAGCCGAGCTCATTTGTACCATAAACGCATTCTACGCCTTTTGTACCATCAACCTCTTATGCTCTTCTGTCTCCAAAATCTTGCCTACTTTCTGGTTCACTATAATACTAGCTAGTATTATAGTGAGTGCTTAGAGCGCTACTTTACATCTTATGGTACGGAGCGTTGATAAAGCCGCACTTTTTACATTTCCTAGCGAGGCCACGCGAAAACTTGTTTTCGTGATGGCCGAGCGACAGAAATTCAAGCGATTCACGCGCCGTGACATCGCTTATACTTTTTGCCGCTGCCGCAGGGGCAGGGGTCATTGCGGCCGGCTGGGGCTTTAGCGGAGGCTGAGCGGCCGACGGATGTTGCTGGAACTTTATCCTTGGCCGACCGAAAAACCAAATTGCCAGATGGCATGGCTTGCCGTGATTCCTGATTCCTGATTCCTGATTCTGCGCCAATGCGCAAAATTGCCTGCAGTGCTAACTGGCGGATCGCGCCCTGCAAGCCGCGAAAGAGCCGGACCGACTCGTTTTTATATTCAACCAAGGGGTCGCGCTGGCCGTAGGCGCGGAGCCGCACCGAGTCGCGCAGGTTGTCCATCTGTGTTAGGTGGTCAACCCAGAGGTAGTCAATTGTCTGCAAGAGAATAATCCGCTCGGCCTTATGGAACTCCTCTCCGAGCTTTGCCGCCTTGTCTTTGTATGCCGTCTCAAATGCCTCTTCTAGCATACCGGCGATGTATTCAGCCGCAGCGGTACTATTTGCATTCTTCGCTTCATCCAACTGAAGGAGAACGGATTCTTCCCTATCGCCGGGAATGAACGTGCGGATAAATTTTTTCAGTTCTTCAATGCTCTCCTCCGCATTTTCCGACATGGCGTGAAGTTCCGCTATTCTTTCAGCCTCCTCCGCCATCATCCCCAGCACGTAATCGGAAAGAGATTCGGAGTCCTCCACTGACTCAAGAACTTTCGCGCGCAGCCGGTAAATCGCCTCGCGGTGCTTCGTCATCACGTCATCAAATTCAAGCACGTGCTTCCTCGCATCAAAGTGAAAGCCTTCGATTTTTGCTTGTGCTGATTCGATGGCTTTCCCCACCATGCGGTGCTCGATCGGCTGATCTTCAGGGATACCAAAGGACTCCATCAAGTTTTGGATTCTTGCAGAACCGAAAATCCGCATGAGGTCGTCCTCGAGCGAAAGGTAAAATTGCGTGGTACCCGGGTCTCCCTGGCGGCCGGAGCGGCCTCGCAACTGATTATCAATGCGACGCGCCTCATGACGCTCGGTGCCGAAGACATGCAGACCTCCCACGCTTCGCACAAATTCAGCCTCATCGGGCGCGGGTGGATTGCCGCCGAGGATGATGTCAACACCGCGCCCTGCCATATTCGTCGCAACGACTACCGCTCCCCGCTTGCCCGCTTGCGCGATGATTTGAGCCTCTGCCTCATGGTTTTTGGCGTTCAAGACCGAATGCGGGACGCCCTCGCGCTTCAAAATACCCGAAAGCCGCTCATTCTTTTCGATAGAGACGGTGCCAATCAAAATTGGCGTTCCAAGCTCGTGGAGACGTTTCACTTCCCCGGCAAGCGCCATGAACTTTCCTTTTTCCGTACGGAACACCAAGTCGGGTTTATCAACCCTGATATTAGCGCGATGCGTCGGCACCGAAACCACATCGAGTTTGTATACTTTATGGAACTCTTC
>CAZOFN010000078.1:0-3524 GCA_964579195.1 uncultured Candidatus Saccharibacteria bacterium
ATGTTCATCTTTTCAAGATCAACCGCTTTCCAGGAAAGCGTCACATTGGAACCGGAAATTATGGAGATGGGTGACGCAGAGAATTCCTCAATGGGATTCGAGTTAGTGTTTACATTGAGCGTTACCTTCTTTCTCGCGGCTGACGGCTCTGTACCATCAAGGCTTTTAGGAATCAATGTTGGCGTGACCGTCACAGAACTCCAGCTCGTGTTGGAAATCGCAAGAATCATCCCGTCACTGTGATTCAGGCCCGTAATTCTTGTGTCACAGGCAATAGCGGTACCGCTCTCATTTTTGTACTTAATACCGGAAGCACAGGGTAGCTCAAGTGAGACACTAGCTGAGTCCGAAGTCCGCCAGGTAAGTGTTACCAGCTGACCTGAATTGATGGAGCTATTAGAAATCTCAAACGCCTGGGTGCTCGCCTCAGCTGATGCAAGCAACGGGAGAAACAAGCCAAAGAGAGAAACAACTCCGAAAAGGCGAAAAAGGGAATGAAGTACCATACTGGTTAGTATCAACATTTGACTCTTGACCATTAGCCTTTGACGGCTACATCCAAAGTCAAATGTTACATGTTAAATGTCAAATGCGATTTATGCGGATTCTTTCCCCAACGCCTCCTCAAGCATCTCACGAAGCACCATGGGATTCCCCTTACCCCCGGAGGCCTTCATTGCCGCGCCCACCAAAGCCTGAAGCGCACTGCCCTTCCCTTGTTTTACCGACTCCACAATGGCGGAGTTTTCTTGGATTACCCGCCGGATAACATCACCGAGCGCCTCTCTCGAGCTTTCCTGCGCGAGTCCCCTTTCCTGAATAACAACATCTGGCTCCTTACCGGTCTTGAACATCTCTGTCAGCGTCTCCTTTGCGGCGGTAGACGAAACGGAGCCCTCGTATACATAGGTAATGAGCTCGGCAAAGTTCTCCGGTGTAACCAAAACATCCTTTACCGGAGAAAGCGTCTCATTAAGCAACTTCTGAAAATCCACGGTAAGGTAATTGGCAACAAGTTTGATAGCCCGCGGACGGTCAACTGATCCCACTTTCGATGTAATCCATACCTCAAGCTCAGAAATCACGCTCTCAAAGTACCCTGAAAGGGCGGCATCACGGACAAAAAGCTCAACAGTTTTTTCGTCTAAACCGTATTCGGCAGCAAACCTCGCGCGCTTCTCTTTCGGCAACTCGGGCAACTTTGCGCGAATTTCTCGAATCCATGCCTGGTCAAGCACAAGTGGCGGCAAGTCCGGTTCAGGAAAATAGCGATAATCTGTGGCACCTTCCTTGAGACGCTGAGAAACCGTAACACCCCGAGTATCGTCCCAGCCGCGCGTCTCTTGCACGACTCTTTCCCCCCGCGCGAGTACCTCGGTCTGGCGTTTGATTTCATACTCGATGGCTTTCTCGACGAACTTGAATGAGTTGATGTTTTTTAATTCAACCTTGGTCCCCAGTTCCTTGGTGCCCTTCAATCGGAGCGAAACATTCGCCTCCACGCGCATTTGGCCCTTCTCCATGTCGGCATCCGAGGCCCCGACATAGCGAATGATGAGCTGCAGCTCCTCGGCAAAGCGTCGCGCCTCCTCTGAACTTCTCATGTCAGGCTCGGTTACGAGTTCCATTAACGGCACGCCCGAGCGGTTGAAATCCACCAAACTTACATCTTGAACCTTGAAACTTGAGTCTTTATCTCGTGATTCAGAATTCATGGTGCGTGATACATGAATAAGCCGCCCCGTGTCCTCCTCAAGGTGCACCCGCGTGATGCGAATATGCCGAACGCCGGAGGATGTCGTGAACTCAAGATACCCGCCCTTTACAAACGGATGCTGATACTGCGAGATTTGATAGCCCTTGGGGAGATCAGGATAAAAGTAATTTTTCCTGTCAAACTGGGAGAACTCGGGAATTTCCGCAGAGAGCGCCATGCCGACTAATATCACCTTCTCCACCGCCGTTTTGTTGATTGTGGGCAGTGTCCCCGGATGCCCGAGGCATATCGGGCAAATATTCACATTCGGGTGCTTTTCGTCGGGGTCATTCAAAGAATCACAAAACATCTTCGTTCGCGTCTTCAACTCGGTATGCACTTCGAGGCCAATCACCGGCTCGTATTCCATGTCGCTAAATTTGGGCTTCTCGGCCTTTGGTTGTCGTTCTGCCCCCTTGCCACTGGCCGCGGTACTGCGACCCTCCCCCCTCCACACGATAAAACATGGCATGCGCGACACGCGTACCCATTTCAATGGTAAACGGCTCATTTCGAAAATTAATTATCCCAAAACTTAGCTCACCCTTGTATCCCGGAGAGACATTGCCGGTAAAAAGTGCCACGCCTGAGCGATACAGCGTGGAACGGGACCGGAAAAGGATTGCAATATCAAGCGGCGTATTCACGCGTTCAACGGTTTTCATCACATAGTAGATGTTCGGCTGCAAAACAATCTCTGACCGCTTCGATGGGTCGAATACGGCGATGGACTTGTGCTCGGGCGTCTCCCGGGCTTCAACCCCAAGAAAACCAGAGCCTTTCACTTCATACAGTTCTCCAATGCGCAAATCAAACCCGGCTCCTTCGGGATTTGTGAGCTCGCGCTCCGAAAGATTCTCCACAAGATTTTGCTCTTTTACCAGCCGCAAGAGTTCAGAAATGCCAAGAATCATAACTTTTTCAGCCTACCATAAAAGGTCTGAAAAGATCATTACTGCTTATTTATAGGGCTATCTTCGCTCATTGACTAAGAATTTACTAAGAATATACAATCGAGATAGTTTATGACACTCTATCACCGAAAGGTAACCCCCGATTACCGGGAATTGAAGAGGAAAGTCGAGGCACATAAAGTCCTTGGCCACAAGATTGTCTGTACTATCGGATCGTGGGATATGCTCCATATCGGCCACTTACGATATCTTCATCGGGCCAAAGAGCACGGCGACATCTTGATTGTTGGCGTAGATTCCGATCGCGGTATAAAAGCCTACAAAAATCCGTTACGCCCCGTCATCCCAGAAGACGAGCGAATGGAAATGCTTTCTTATCAAGCACCGGTCGATTACATCACCCTCGTCGACGACATTGACGACGAGGGACTATGGTCTTATGAACTCCTCCAGGAGGTACCCATTGATGTCTTTGTGGCGGTGGAAGATAGTTACCCGGACGATCAGCTGAACAAAATTCGAGTGCATTGTTCCGAGATTGTGGTACTTCCGCGCCAGGCAGAAAAAACGTCTTCAACTGATATTATTCAAAATGTCGTCAAAGGGCATCTGCTTGAGATGCTGAACGACCTTCGGGTGACGGGAAAACGAAACATCAAATGAGCTATTCATCCGCGTTTCTTCTTCATCTTCCTGTTCTCCATCGTGGCTATATCGAACTATTCAAACGCCTTCGCACGAAACAACCAAAAGTTCTTGTTTTAGGAGAAACTATACTAAAAGAAGTAAGATTTCTAGAAAGAGATATCTCCGCTATGGAGCCAGCGGATGCTGTGAAAGCCCTACAATGCCTG
>CAZOFN010000079.1:0-2101 GCA_964579195.1 uncultured Candidatus Saccharibacteria bacterium
CTCGAAAGGCAGTCTCATCCCGGATATTGCAAAAAGTTATGAAGTCGGTGACGATGGCAGGACTTACACAATTGCCTTAAGAGCCGATGTTCTCTGGCATGACGGTGTGCCACTGACAGTTGACGATGTTCTCTTCACCATTCGGGCAATCCAGGATCCCGCCTACAAAAGCTCGCTCCGCCCCAACTGGCAGGGTGTTACTGCCGAGCGCCTCGGCGACCACACGATGCGGATACTATTGAAACCATCTTATTCGCCATTCATTCAAAATCTGGCACTCCCCGTTATTCCGAAACACATTTGGGAACGCATTCCAGCCGAAGCTGCCACGCTGGTTGAAGAGAATATTAAACCCATTGGCGCCGGACCATACCGTGTCAAAAAGATCGTGCAGACTGACAGCGGTATAATTGACTCGTATGTACTGGAGGCATACGACGATTACCATCGAGAAGGTCCCTACATCAAGACCATAGAATTTTCATTTTATGAGGATGAAGAAGCGATGCTACGTGCTTATCAAAGTGGTGCAATTGATGGCATTTCGATCCTCTCGGCAAAAAATCTGGAGCTTGCTAAAAGCATGGGAGCAGAGGTGCATGCCATTCGCATGCCACGGGTCTTCGGCATATTTCTCAACGAAGCCAACCCCAGTTTGAAAGAGTTGCGAGTACGGCAGGCGCTCGCGCTCGCCATTCCAAAAGACGCACTGATTGAAACGGCGCTTGGAGGCGGGGCTATTCCCGTTGATACGCCAATCCCACCCGGTACGTTTGGGTACAATCCCGACGTCGCCAAAACGCCGTTCAATCCGGAGCAGGCAAGATCGCTGCTTGAAAAGACCGGCTGGAAAGATCAAAATCGCGACGGCATTCGGGAAAAGGCGGCATCAAAGAAAGGAGAACAGCCAACACCCTTGAAAATCACGCTCGTGACTTCTGATTGGAAGGACCTGATCGAAACCGCAAATGCAGTAAAAGCGTACTGGAGGGAAATCGGGGTTGATACAGAAGTTAGATCGCTGCCAATTTCTGACCTTGAGTCTGAGGCTATTCGCCCGCGAAAGTACGATGCCCTCCTTTTTGGGGAGATCCTCGGGCGCGACCCGGACCCTTTTGCGTTCTGGCATTCATCTCAATTAAAAGATCCCGGGCTCAATATTGCCCTTTACCATTCACCCAAAGTAGACTCGCTGTTGGAAAGTGCGCGACGCGCCACAAATCGCGCGGAGATCGAGGCCAAATACAAGGAATTCCAAAAAGTCGTTGACAACGACTTTCCCACTATTTTCCTTTATTCACCAACATACTTTTACGCGACCCGTCCCGTGATAAAAGGCATTGAGCTGGAATCTCTTGTAGTCCCCTCAGAACGGTTTGATTCGCTGTACAGATGGTTTATTGAGACGCGGAGAGAATTTTGATTCCCTGGCTGTTCTCCTCCATCTGCACTTGCAAAATTCTGACTGTCTGTGATACGGTAAAAGGACTGCGTTTCTCTCCCTCTTCGTTTGGAATCACCTAGACTCCAATTTTCCTTTTGCTCTCGGCTTTACAGCTACTACAGTCGGTTGTCATAAATTTTTATATGGGCGAGTGGCGTTGGTAAGCACACTAAGGTCTGCCGTGGCGGTGAAACTGGCAGGTCCACCCGCCTAAAGCGCTGGGATGGTGGAATTGGCAGACACGCACGGTTCAGAGCCGTGTATCCGCAAGGATGTGGGAGTTCAAATCTCCCTCCCAGCACTTTGGGCGGGTAAGCGCACGAGCGCGAGCATCATATATCCGCACATCCGCAAGGATGGGGAGTTCAAATCTCCCCCGTGTAGAGACGCGTTTCGGCTTATCTCGCGGAGGTTTGAGTCCTCTTGCCCACCAATATCAAACTTTTCGATTTTTATTTTTACTCTTTAAACATACATTAAGCGAATGAAAACTGCAGTAAAACGCGAACGCCATTATGGCGCACGTCGGGGAGGAGGCCAGCGCCCTTTAACGCCAGCATTTAGACCTCTTCCCACAAGACTGGCTCAACCGAATATCAAGCCGGGAGTGCTTCGTATAGCACCCTTAGGAGGACTCCAGGAGGTCGGCCGCAATGC
>CAZOFN010000079.1:2111-3433 GCA_964579195.1 uncultured Candidatus Saccharibacteria bacterium
TAAGGCGAAAATTCGCGGTGTTATTGTCACGCACGCCCACTATGACCACATCGGCGGCATCCCATTCATTGTTCCGCAAATCGGGAACCCCACCGTATACGCTATGCCACTGACTCGCGCGATTATCATGAAACGGCAGGAGGACTTCAAGCATATGGGGCATGTCAACGTCGAGGAAGTTCGCGCAGACACTGTGCTTCAACTTGGAATTTTCCAAATAGAATTTTTCCACGTAAACCACAACATTCCTGATACCGTTGGTATTGCTATCCGCACGCCCGTCGGCATCATCTGCCACACTGCAGACTTTAAATTTGACAATAACCCCACGGGTGACACCCCGGCAGACTATGCTAAAATGGCGCGCCTCTCCTCAGAAGGAGTTTTATTGTTGATGTCCGATTCGACCGGGGCTGAACGCGCGGGACATTCGCTTTCTGAGCGTACCATCCAGGAAAATCTTGAGGAAATCTTTCAGCACTCAAAAGGGCGAATTATCGCAGCGACATTCGCCTCACTGATTTCCCGCATTCAACAGCTAGTGCATCTTGCCGAAAAGTTCGACCGGAAGGTCGTCATCGAGGGATATTCAATGAAATCGAACGTTCAAATTACCCAGGAACTCGGCTACCTTAAGGTCAAAAAAGGAACTCTGATTGACGTTCGGGATGCCGAAAGCTATTCGTCGGAGCGGGTTCTCATCATCTGCACAGGCGCTCAGGGAGAGTCGGGTGCGGCCCTCATGCGCATCGCGCAAAAGGAGCACCGCTTCATTCGCTTCGAAGAGGGCGATACCGTGATTTTTTCCTCCTCGGTCATTGTGGGAAACGAGCGAACTGTCCAGTCATTAAAAGACCTTATCTACCGGCACGGGGCTGACGTCTTTCACTATGGCATGATGGATATCCATGCCGGAGGGCACGCGCAGCAGGAGGATTTGAAGCTGATGATTAACCTGATGCGCCCCAAGTTTTTCATGCCGATCCACGGCAACTACTTTATGCTCCGGCTCCACGGGAAGCTCGCAGAATCGGTCGGTATACCAAAAGCGAACATCATCATTGGAGAAAACGGCAAGGTTGTTGAGCTAACGGCCGATTCGGCAAAAGTTACCAAAGAAGAAGTCCCCGCCAACTATGTCTTCGTTGACGGCCTCGGGGTCGGTGATGTAGGGGAAGTGGTTCTTCGGGATCGTCAGATGCTCGCGGAAGACGGCATCTTTGTTATCATCACGATAGTGGATTCAAAAACTGGGAAGGTCTATACCTCGCCAGACATCATATCGCGCGGCTTTATCTACCTTCGCGAAAATCAAGAACTTC
>CAZOFN010000080.1:0-3081 GCA_964579195.1 uncultured Candidatus Saccharibacteria bacterium
TGCAATGGTTGCTTTGGCGCCGTTGACGTATATGTTGACGCCGGAAGGATTCGGAGTGCCATCCCAGGTTGCGGCAACGTGCTGCCATGTCCCGGGAGCAATCGCGCTGCTGGAATTTAGGAGCAACGGACCTCCGGCGTATCCGACGAAGAATTCCAGCCCGTTCGATGGGCTTACGGTAATCCTGGTCTTCCCATCGCTCTTGTCGAGGATGGCCCCCTGTTGCGAGTTTTGGGCTCGCGCCGGATTTATCCAGGCAGCGTAGGTGAAGGGTCCCAAATCATCGAGATCGGCCGCGGGACCTACGCTCACCCGGTCATCGGCGCCGTCGAAGGAGAGCGCAGTTCCCAGTTTGCCGGAAATATAGGCTGGTCCGCCGATAAGCGTGCCGGAATGCGCGCCAGCCGAATTCAGAGCCGTGGCACCGGATCCCTCGTCAAATTTCCAGTGAGCCAGGGGAATATCGGAGTTGCGCACCTCTGCGGTGAGCGGTGATGCGGTCGTTTGGTTCCCCGCGTTATCACGCGCTACGGCGGTAATCCGATAGGTGCCATTCGGCACGGCATGGGTGTTCCAGGCAGTCTCATATGGAGCAGTGCCATCCGCTGCGCCGAGGTTTGCGTCGTTCAGTTTGAACTGAATATCCGCTATGCCGCTCCCCCCAAGGTTATCCGAAGCTTCGGCTCGGATTGTCGCGCTCCCGGAAAGTAGGGCGTTGGGACCGGGAGAGGTGATCGCCACCGTCGGCGCAACAGTATCCGAGAGGGCGATACCCCCGCCCCCACTCGCGCCTCCCGCCGCGCCGACCTCGGCCACGTATAGGTCGCTATAACCGCACGATATGGCTTGGCCGAGGTCGCCGAAATTCGATGTGAAAGCGATTTTTGTGCCATCCCAGTTCGCGTTCACGCGCGGTGAGTTGCAATAACCCCCGCCGCGGCTGCGATGGTGCGCGACCCGATGCTGGGCAAGCGTTAGCACATTTACCGCAATAATCTCCTGCTTGTAGGCCGTCCAGGCGCCGGGATTGCCGGGAGTATCATCTTTATAGTGCGAATTGAAGTAGCACCAATCTCGATTGGCGCCCCGGGAGGCGCACGAGTAGTGGCCGTCGGTTCCTTCAAATTTTCCGCTGCCTAACGATTGCACTCTGTTCCGCTCGTGCAATTTGATGTTGGGAGAGCCGAGCTGCAAGGCACCTCTCCTTGTTTGATCTATGGACACATCTGCCCGGAATACCTCATCTTTCGCCAGTTCATCATACCGGCACCCGTTCGTGACCAAATAGGTTTTACCGTCGCTTGCCGTAATAATGTCGCCGTGGTCAAAGCATCCATCCCAGAACATTTTTTTCGATGCAATATTGATAGTCTTGGCCGTATGGTCAATAGCATAGGAAAAATGCTCGGGATTCAAAGAAAGAATCACATATTTGCCATCGGGAGAGATGGATGCCCATCCAGGGGGTATGCCTACGGAAATATTGCGTCTGTCAGTAACAATGGGAATAGCTCCCGCATAAAGGGAGTCAGTTTGCTTATCCCAAACGCGTAACTCCCCGGTCGTAGCGGTTTTTACAAATGACAAGAGAAAATATCGGCCGCTGTTGTCTATCCAATCCGATCCGGGGCTTCCCACCGATCCTATGACTTGGGTAAATTCCTTCAAGGCACGCTGATTACCGGACCTTACGTTGTACTCGATAATCTGCCTCTGCCTAGGAAAGTAGAGTATATCCGGAACTATAGGATCAAATGAGATTTCTTTCTCGTAAAACAAACCCCTGCGGATGATCGCTCCAGTTTGGGTATCAAGAACGTCAGTACTGCCGGGATTATTGTGCAGGTAGAGCGTCCCGTCGGCGTTCCAGAGGCCATTCTGGCTGTAAATGATCCCGGATCCGGAGGTGCCGGACGCCGGATAGATGTTCGACAGCCGGCGGATAGTGGTGCCGAACACGGGGTCCGCATACGTCTGTCCCACACCGATAAAATTCGAAGACGCCGGTCCGAAGGTTTCGTAGCCAAATGGACCGCTTGAGGGAGGCGGGTGAGATCCGGCATCAGTAACCCCCGGGAAGGCGGCGACCGGAAAAGGAGCGAGTATAAGCTGACCGGCAAGCAGTAAAGCAAGAAAACCGGGCGGCATTCCGCCGCGCCAGTTGTGGATATGCTTGCTATGCAGCCGTTCGATCGTCTCCTGGTTTTGCCCCATATAGTATGGATACCAAAAGGGCTGGCGCTGCACAAGACATGTTATGCCCAAAATGGAAAAACCCACAATGAGCCACGCTTCGTGGCTTTTTGAGTTGGTTCGAATAATTTGCGGTCAATCCTCTACTGTATCCGCTTCGCCGATATGACACCTCTTACCCTACCCTTTTGAAGGCTTCTCGGTAGACGTATTTTCTATCGCCAATAAGCAGTACGAGTACCGCCAGTTGCCTGATAAGATATACCACTCGATACCTGCCAACGCGCAGAACTCGGAATCCGGCGAGAGAATGGCGGAGGGGTTTTCCAAATAATTCCGGTTGTGCGGTCAGCTTGGCTTCAATTGCGCTCCGTATCCTTTTTCTGGACGGCGCATCAACAGATTTTAAATCGCCCGGGACACGGGCATCATACTTGACAATATATCGCATATTCTAGCGGCGCCACACCGCTTTATGGGAGAGAAACTTTTTTGAAGTCCGATACCGCTCGCTTGCGATTCGCTCCAGCAGGATATCTTCATCAATCTCAAGACCGAGACGGAGTAGTTCCGTCGCTTTCGTTGCCTCGGGAACGCCGTCACGCTTTGCGACTGTAGACAACGCCTCATCAATCTCCCTTGGCAGGCTTATATTGATTCGTCTCTTTGTGGTGGGCATATGACTAAGTGTATCAAAAATGTATCACCGATGTCAAGCGTTGAAATGCGGGGCGCGTGCGGAGCGGGGGATGGTGCGAACATCTACCAAGGATATGCCTTCAAGCGCGAAATGAAGGTAGTGAGTGGCACCAGGGAATGGCCTAGAGAAAATATAATAGGTTTGGATTTTTGCATTTGATGGTTTGATTCTTTCTCACCGACCAGCCA
>CAZOFN010000080.1:3091-3376 GCA_964579195.1 uncultured Candidatus Saccharibacteria bacterium
CCGTGTAAAGTTGACAGAGTGAATGCAAAGATATAGAATTGTATGCGTACTTTGAAATGCGTTGTAGCAGCCAATAGCGACGAATTAGTTGGTCTTTGCTGGCTGCTACAGAATCATAACAATCGAACTCACGCGAAGGAGGAATGCGATGCGCACAGTGAAGGTACTGTTTCATTACCCCGAGGGCCGCGACGAGTACCCTCCCGACTGGCTCAACCCCACGTGTGGGGAGTTCAGAGTCGAGGATGGCAAAGTCACACCCCAGCAGATTCGCGCCATCACAGC
>CAZOFN010000081.1:0-2904 GCA_964579195.1 uncultured Candidatus Saccharibacteria bacterium
TTATTGTTCGCACGATCGAAGAAGATAAGTGGCACCTGTGGATTCCGGCCACGGCTCTGGCCGTGGTTGCTTACTGGCAGGTGGCTACGCTTTTTCTTGAGCCAGCGAATGTCCGCGCGGCCAGACCGTTGCCAGATGCGTTTGCGTTCACGCAAATGGTCTTTCATCCAAAGCCGTATGACCCGTCGGTATACGTAGCGGGATATATAGTGGTTCCGCTTTTGGCCTTTGGGCTCGTGGTGGCGGCGCAGCGTTTGCGGCAGGCAGGACATTTGACTGATCGTTTTTTGCGGCTTTGGCCCTTCGCACTCCTGACGAGCGCTTTGCTGTTTGTATTGTTTAAGGTGGGGTTGCACTTGGCTTCGTTGGATCTTTGGCGGCAGATGCCGCCCCGCGGCAATCTCATTGTGCAGGGGTTGCTGGTGGGGAGTGTACTTACGGCGTTTTGGGCCAGACGGTGGTTTGACTTGGGGAAATTTATGGCAGGGTTCGAGCGGCTCCCATGGCCTAAGCTGCGTTGGGCAGTGGTGGCGCTCGTCGTACTCCTCGTTTTCTCGCCCAACTTCCCGGTTGATCACGATCACTATAACGGTCACTTGGGGCCGGCTAACGATATACTTCACGGTAAACAGTTCCTTCGGGAAACCAGCAGCTTCTACGGACTTCTGGACATATACACTCTTGTTGCCATCTTTAGGTTTGGGCCGCCTCTTTCCTATCAGGCTTTTTCGGTCGTTTTGATGGCTGCGTTCGCCATCTGGTATCTGGGTTGGTACGCGCTGTTGCGGCGGTGGCTTAAGTCCGAGGCAACAGCCGCATTGGCCGTGCTCGCCATGGTGGTATTTTTTAATATCCCGCTCAAGAACTTTGATTTTGCCTACGGCTCTCCTTCTAACACTCCTTTCCACCAGCTCAGTGTGCTTGTAATCGCTTGGCTTGTCTGGCGGTATGGCCGTATGTCCGTACCGGGGCGTCGAGCTGAATTCTACTTGATTCTCGCTACGGCCGGCGCCTTATTTTGGTCCACGGACGTGGGAATCTATTTGCTTATCGCGGTGCTTTCGGTTTTCTTTTTCAAGGATTTCGTGACCGAACGTTCTTGGCAGCGGGGGTTCGTCGCCTTCGCGCGGCAGGCCGCGACCCTAGGCGCTATGGTCATAATATTGGGGTCTATTTACTCTATCGTGCAGTTTTGGTGGTACGGATCATGGCCGGATTGGGCCATGTTTTACCGAGCGGCAAACTTCTATCAGAGCGGTTACATGCTTCTGCCTCTGCCCAGCCATGGCCTCTATTACGTGTATATCTTTGCCTTTTTCGTTGGTCTGGGCTATATTCTGTGGTGTGGTTTCCGACACGAAAGAGTCGCGGAGCTGTTACTGCCGTTATTTGTGGTAAGCTTTGCGATCTTTCAGATGTTCTATTATATCAGTCGTCCCCATTCGGATAATCTGGCGCCGCGGCTGGCAACGTTTTTGATCGTACTTATCGCTTGGGGGTACACGCGGTGGCGATCTGAACGCGGGCTATATCCCGAGTTGGCAGCGACCGTCTCTGCCGTATTGACGGGCCTGCTCATACTTGCCGGGAGCTACGGAATCTACAAATTCGGTTATACTTTTCGGGCGCGCGATTATGTCCATTTGCGGGCAAATTACAGAGCCGAAGCGCTCCGACGATCAGATGTGTACGGCGGGCGCGCCGTGAACATCCTCGACGATATTGCGGTTCTCAAACGCGAGTATGGATCCGTTCGCCCCATCACTTTAATCCACTGGCTGGACGGCAAGATGCTCATTGACCTCAATACCGTCAATTTACTTCCCATCTACACGCTGCAGTCGGTTTTTAAAAAGTCCCAAATGGATGATCTGATTGGCATCGTGCGTATGCAGAAACCGCCACTTATCTTCGTGGGTAGGGTGGGGAGTCCGGGCTTTGAATCGTTCCGGGAGTACACCGACAAAATCGAGTATTTTCGAAAGGGCGTGGCAGACCTTTATGTGCTGGATCGACAATTGATTACGCTCGATATCTTAAAGTTTAAGCCTCATTGATCTCTTAACATCGTTCGAACTCAGACATTTGTGATTGTACATTGTATATGGATAGGCCCCTCTATTCGATCGTCATCTCATTCTATAATGAAGAAAGCCAGGCCGACTTTGTTATCAAAAGACTTCTTGACAACTTGAATGCTAAGAGGATTGATTTTGAACTCATATTGGTAAATAATGGTTCTTGCGATAGAACCGAAGAAATTCTTCAGTCCTTTGCCCAGAGGGACCAGCGGGTTCGGAGCATCTCGCTTGAAGAAAATATCGGTTTCGGCGGCGGGACGCTTACCGGTCTCGAACTCGCGAGAGGGGAGTTTATCGGGTTTGAAGCCGCTGGCGGACAGGTGCTCCCCGAACATATTAGGAAGGTGTTTGATACGGCTCGGGAAAACCCGAAGGCGGTGGTGAAGGCGAAACGAATGACGCGCGAGAGCGCCTGGCGCAGTTTGATGGCCTGGGGGTACGCTCTTGTCGTAAACGCGCTTTTTTTCGTTCGGACGTCTGACATTGACGGTCGTCCGCTTGCATTGGCTAAGGACGTTTTTGATTCTTTTTCGATAAAGTCAAAAAACCTTATGCTTAACCTTGAAATTTTAACGAAAGCAAGGAAGCGAGGCCTGCGCATTATTCAGGTGCCAGTTCCTTACTACAAACGCGTCGGCGGCAAATCCCATACGACGTTTGCAACAGCCGTCCTTTTCCTAAAGCAGCTCATTGAGTTCAGGAGAGATTCGTTCTTTCGCGGGTGACTCCTTGTCTTATCTTTTTTGGTTGCTCAGCTAAAGCGCAACAGAAACCAGTGATATATTCATTGAACCATGATTGATAGCAAAAAAGTTATCGAGGG
>CAZOFN010000081.1:2914-3359 GCA_964579195.1 uncultured Candidatus Saccharibacteria bacterium
CAACAGCCGTCCTTTTCCTAAAGCAGCTCATTGAGTTCAGGAGAGATTCATTATTTCGCGGGTGACTCTTTTATTGGTTGCTCAGTTAAAGCGCAACAGAAACCGATAATATATTCGTTGAACCATGATTGATAACAAAAAAACCATCGAGGGCGTTAAAATAATTCCGCTTCGGCAAATACCCGATGAAAGGGGCAAGGTGATGCATATGCTGAAATGCGTTGACCCTCATTTTTTGAAGTTCGGAGAGATATATTTCTCGGTAGGGTTCCCCGGGGCTATCAAGGCCTGGCATATCCACAAATCAATGACGCTCAATAACGCGGTTATTTCGGGAAGGGTTAAATTGGTGCTGTACGATGGCCGGGAAAATTCTCCGACGCAAGGAACGATCATGGAGCTTTTCATTGGCGAGGATAATTATTGTTTGGTGCAGATACCGCCG
>CAZOFN010000082.1:0-3356 GCA_964579195.1 uncultured Candidatus Saccharibacteria bacterium
TCAACAACGTATTTTCTTTTTTGAGTACGGACATCTTCGACTTTCGTTCTTTCTCCACTTCATCAAAAAATAACTTTACAACTCCCGCCCCATGCAACACCGCTTGCTTAGATAAGAGCGACCAGTAGTCGTTTAAAATGAGATCATCTTTGTCTGTAATCGAATATTTTTGTTCAGCCTCTTCGCCTACTGACTTTCGCCATTCAAATTCTTCAGGCAACTTTACTAATTTATAAATTTTCCCATCAACCGATTTGACTCCAAATTTCCACGAGATTCCATCCGATAACTTGACGATTCGATAATCTTCAACCGTTGGTTTGCTGTACCTTTTACTAAGTATTGTGTCTTTGCTAAAAAAGTTTTTGTTAGAGTACTGAGCGAGTATATCAAAGTGTGTATTTAGATCGTCGAGAGGTATTGGCTTGCTATCTCTCAGCCTCTCGCTTAAGTTAAGACTGTTTAGATCAAATCTTTTAGCCCAAAACTCGTACGGACTACCGAGATCTAATATAGGTGGGTGCGGATCGTCTCGAGTATGATCTGGTACAGAGGCGTCCTCGATAAGATGCAAGGTGTGGCCGAGAGCTTCTAGACTTTTCTGCTGACTACCCCATGCGTACTCATAAACAGCGTTATCCCAAGAGTAGTCGCCTTTTTGTCCAAAGAAAGATTTTAAAGTTCCCGCAAAGGCACTATCCAATAGGCCCGCTTGTGCTTTTGTGTCCTGTGCCCATTTTTTTGAACTCATCCAACCAGTTCCAAAACTCAATCCTTTCTCATAGATTGGATCGTAAAAATGGTGCATCCAACGCGTTCCGGAATCTTCATCAATGCTGCCCTGGATAATAAACTTAGTGTCATTTTCATTAATACGGAGTTCTGGGTAATGCAAATTGAAGAACTTTACGATCTCTTGTGTAAGAGCTGGGTGAGTTGTTAGGTCATCGTAAGCAAAAACTAAAATAGGGATACCAAACAGAGTCCCCAAAACAAAAATTGCGTCTATAAGTTTTACAAATCTAAAATCTTCCATCTGTTATTAGGTCCTCGACCCAAGAGGATGGTTAGGGCGCCTTGACTCTGATCATTTGCGATATCAAAACTGACTTGGCCGTCACCGATCTCGTGTTTTGATTTTTCTCTTTTGAGATCTCTAATCATTTCATCCAGTAGGTTCTTCTCTTGAATTTGTTTTAAATTGACAATCCATTTTTCTTGTTCATCAATAATAAAGTATTTCGATGCGAGTTCGATGTCACCTTTCTTTAGCGCATCGATAAAAAGTTGGAGGGTTTCTTCGGGAGTGGAACCGCCGTAGGGATCGTTGCGATAGGATTCTTCCCATTCTTTATATTGTTTGAGTGCCTGGTACTCGGGGGACTTACGGTATTCGTAGTAGTCGAGGGCGAATAAAACTAATGCGGCGAGAACGATGAAACCGGCAATCACGCCGGCGATTTTTAAAGTAGATTTCATGAGCAATAAAATAGCAAGTTGAACAATGTATTTATTGTACAAAGAGCCGCCGAAATCACAATATCACCTGATACCATTTTTCCTTCCGATCGGAAGGAAAAATGGTGTTTGACGGGGACAGAGAATGGTGATTTTCTTTGTTTACGGAACTATCGCATAATTCTGCCTTGCGAGGAGGTGGTGCAGTTGGCGAAGAAGGCGGTGCGGGAAGAGCGACGTGTGCGTCGCGTCATCGAGGGGTGGACATGAGGTCAGTCAGAGTCGCGCTCGCGCTGTGAGCGGGGTGCTTGCGGCAGGTATGGCATAACGCGAAAGGGCGGTCCGATGTGCGGACCGCCCTTGATGTTTTATAGAAACTTCTGTTGTTTTTTGTTTGAAAAGCATGAGCGGCGGACGAAGGAACTCTCCCTCGTCCGCCGCATTGGCGGGTGCGACAGGCGATCTCAGCGCCCCGGCGGGGGCGCTGAGGCAGGCACCATCGGGCAGAGATCGGGGGCCCAGGAAAAGGTCCTGGACCATCCGCCCCTCTTCGCCCACTGGGTGTCACCCCAGTTCTCCGCCAGGTTTTCGGCTCTCACGTAGACGACCCGATACTGCTTCATCCTCGCCCCGAACTCGGGCATCCAGACGGTCTTGACGACGCCGTTCGGCAGCCGCTCGAGCACCGGCAAGGTGCCGGCGTTGACGCGGCCGTCCTGCCACAGGCCCTCGGCGTCGCGGTAGACCACGGTATGCATCCTCGCCACGTGAAGGCAAGCGATGGGCGTGAGCTTCGTCACCTCCTCCGCCGTGAGGATGGTGACGCTGCCGTCGGCGCCGGGCTTGACGCTTGTCCCGTCGAGCCCGCGCAGCTTCTGCTGGCCCTCGGCGCAGTCAGCGGGGAGGGCGACGAGCAGGCCGAGAAGGATGAGTGGTGCTACGGTCAAAAGCCCCTTTCTCATCACGAGCCTCCTTCGGGCGGCGTTGCCGCCTGACTTTCTCACACTTAACCATGTGCCGACGTGCCTGGCAAATCGGACAGCGCAAAAGGACATGTTCCCTTCCAGCTTCACGTTGACCGAGGAGGAGCGTGTCCTATAGAATCTAAAGGACATGGCATATCCCGAACGGCTCAGCGAGGCACTCCGGCGGGAGGTATACTCCTTTATCCTCTCGATTTATGAGGCATCGGGCTCGGTGCATCAGCCGGGGGTTTTGATAAAGGACATAGAGTCCGGCGCAAATAAAATTTTAGTGGCTGCGGCAAAGTACCCCCTTGCGGAGTTAAAGGACAAAACTATAAAGGACATACTCAGCGAACTGAAGGGGCTGAGGGCGTTATTCGGCGTTGCCCGTGATATGGGCCTCCTGAATCACGAGCGTATCAGGTCGGTTTGGAGTGAATGTACTGAACTTGAAGAGGAGTTCTCAAAAATTCTGGCGGGCAGTGGCGAGCGTCCAGCGGATAGTCAGATTCGAGCGGATAATAGCAGTAAGCGTGCAGAAAAGGGCATAAATGAAGCGGGAGATACATCAAAAACAAAAGGAGAAGCAAGCAGTAAAAAAGAGAAAATTTTTAAAGGTAGCACAGCAGGTGAACGAGGACAGCAACCACCCATCACCCATCACCCATCACCCGCCGGGCGCGAACGGCAGGATGCCTCGCTCCGGCAGACTGCCATCCTTGAGGTGCTGCGCCGACGGCCGCGCGTGACGGTAGGGGAGCTCGGAGCACTCTTTTCGGGCCGTGTCAGCAAAAAGACTCTCCAGCGTGACCTTCAAGATTTGTCCGATAGAGATGTAGTCAAAAGGACAGGAGAAAGGAGGTGGACTGCCTACTCCTTGAATGCGTAGTTAAAGGACATTGCCTGGCGGCAGTAATGCATAAAGGACATTCA
>CAZOFN010000083.1:0-3304 GCA_964579195.1 uncultured Candidatus Saccharibacteria bacterium
CGTGCTCTTGCTGGAAGTTATGGCATTCGTGACGTTGCTGGCGTCGATGGGAGAGGTTTGCGCGGCGTCTTTGAGCGTCGTCACGATGAAGCGCGCGTATTTGAGCGAAGGCCATGAAATGAGGAAGGTGCCCGTGGAAGGGTTCGGGAGGTAGCAGTACGAGTAGTACGCCCGATCTATCGTCCCAGAAATTTGCGCGCACGTCAGCGATTCGCCGTTTTGCGTCGCGGAAGGCCAATTGCTGTTCTCGTTCTGTCCGACAAGAACAACGAGAAGCTTGTTCGTCCCTCCGGAAGGAGGCGTGTATGAGAACGAATCGGACGTTCCATTGTTGAGAGTGTGTTTTGTGAGATCGAGAGAGTCGAGTATGGACGGAGCTCCGCTTGGCGTTGATGTACCCGTGACAGTCTCGTTAGAAATGCTCAAGATACTGCCAAGATTGTCATACGTGAACTCTTGCTGCGGCGTTGTAGAAGCGACAAGGGCGCTCGCCTCGAGGAGCCGATTCAGGGCATCGTAGGTGTAGCGGACGGTCCCGAACGCCGTGCCTGTTGCATGCGTAATGTTGAGGATGTTGCCGTTCCCGTCGTATATGTAGCTCGCATCTTGCAGCGGGGTACTCGTGCCCGTCAGGAGGCGCGAGAGGCGGAGAAGTGCTCGCTCGTCGTAGCTTCTCGTCGTCGAGGCATTGTTGCCGAAGAGCGTGAAGCTCGGAAGGCCGTGCGCGGCGTAATTGAAATTCGCGATGTCGGAGAAACTGCCGCCCGCGGGTTTCAGCTCCACGCGATCGAGGAAACCGGCGATGTTATAGCCATTCGCGACTTGCGAGAGATCAGGGTACGTCATATTCGTCACGTCTCCTCTGCGGTTGTATGTCCTAATGGTACCTGACACCATTATCATCTCAGAAGCATATCATGCTCCTAATGGTACCTGACACCATTATTCACTGCAGAAGCATATCATGCTCCTAATGGTACCTGACACCATTATTCACTGCAGAAGCATATCATGCTCCTAATGGTACCTGACACCATTATTCACTGACACCATTATTCTCACCATTATTCCTTATTCATTTAATGGTACCTGACACCATTATCCCCATTATCCTCCTTTGAAAAGATCATATTGCATTAATGGTACCTGACACCATTATCCCCCACCATTATCCCCATTATCCACCGTTAGTGTGCCCCGAGTGCCAATTTCGTTGAGTAGTCGTGGAATATCCTGACGTGCGGCGGCAATAAAATCCTGGTCTTCTGTGGTAACCCAAGAGAAATATATACCGTCTCCATGTTCATTGTTTTCACCTGTCATGATGAAATTCGCCCCCCCCCACATATCGCGAGGCTCGACGAACGAGCGCCAAGGACCGGATGTCGCTTCTTCACATCTTTGTTTAATCTCGTTAATTTCCTGAATAGAGATATCCGCCGATTCTCTATTCATCAATTTCTCTACTGCCATCAGAAGTCGAAAGACGTCAGCATGAGCATTGGCAATAAACAATACGTCGGATATTGCCGTACCGCCGTAAGTTTTGGGCAAAGGAGTACCTGGCGGCTGAGCTTCAGCAGCTCGCCGTTCTGCTTCCAAAGCTTCTGCTGTTGTAATCTTTCCCAGTGGCTTAATCAAAGGAGTTCGTTTATATTCGTTGGTTTCTATCAGCATATCAGGTCCATCTACCTGCTTATATAATTTCCAAGGACCGCGGGCAGCTGCGTTAAGACGGTTTCTAATCACTTGTAATTCTTCGTGAGTCATAGCGTTCATATGCTTTGCCGTGGGTTAGGGTTATCAAAGAACTGCCAAGGTAACTGGCTCGCTGCCTCCCCGTCAAGTCCCGTCACGGTTGCATGAAACCCTCCTCCTGTTGGTACAACATCACCGCCCGCAGCACGAATTTGAGCTGCAGTTGTTTGAGCAACTTGCGGATTAGGCAAGTAGCTTGCGAGATCATTTGCACAAACACCATTCGCACATCGGACAGAAAAGCCTGATACTCCCTCCGTCCTTCCAATAACAAACTTATCCGGCGCAAAATTTCTCGGTGTACCACCACGAACCACAATCGCATCGTCAGCAAATCTCATAACTCTACCTTCGGGCGCAACGAGCGACCCGAGGAATAGAATTGAATTGGCTATACCCTGCTCCTGTCTCTCATCGTTGCCGCTAAATATATCTGATACATTTTTCTTGGCATCCTGGACAATGCCTGTTCCAATACTCTTCGCGAAGCCGCCCGGATTAGAAGTAATGGTATTTATCGTGCTCCGGACGTTCTGGATACTCTGAGACGGGTTGTGTGTAAAACTGTTGACGTAACTTGCGATACTGTTTGCAAGCTTGAAAACGCTCGCCATTAAATTTCTAATGATTTTGGTGGGGCTATCTTTTGCGAGAAGTCCAGCTGGATCTGATCTATTTATCGGATTATTTTCTGCATAGGAGTAACTGTTGAGACTTTGTGGGTTGGCAAGATTCTGTCTCCCACTCCAAAACATCGGGTCCTGTGAGATGAACTGTCCGCGCGACCCCTCGTAGTAACGCGCATTCAAGTAGCTCAAATTCGAGGAGTCGTCAAAGAAACGATTAATATACTTTCGCATGCTGTCTGTGCCTGCCGTTTTCGAGTTTGTGCGTATCGATCCGAAGGGCATGTAGTCCAACGTTTGAAGTACAGCCGTTCCGCTCGCGTTCGTGATGAGATTGGTGCTCCCCAAGTGGTCGGGGTGCGAATAGCGAGTCGTACTCGCGTATGGACCTCCCTCGAATGTTGCGAGCAATGTGTCTCCGCTGAAGATGTATGAAGTTGTTGTTGCCGTCGTCGTTGCTCCGGTCGTCGAGAAGATACGCGAGAAGAATTTACTCGGATACGTCGTGGTCGCTTGCCCTGAGCCTGTCGAAGGGTTGACTCCCATGAAGACGCGCATCCCGAATGCGTCGTATCCGTAGGTCGTTGTGGTAGTGGAGGTGTTTCCGATCGCAGTCTGCAGGAGACGATTCGCATAATCCCACACGTGCAGCGTCGTCGTTGAGAAGCCGCCGCTGGAGGTAATCTTCTGGACGAGATTTCCGTTGTTGTCGTATGCGAAGGTCGTGGTACTCACACCATTTGCAATCTGCGTTGGCGCGTGGGGGTTTGCGAATCCTGTGCCTGCGTACGTGTACGAGTCAGTTACGGTGACGGACGAGGCGCTTGACCCTGCGGATTTCACCGCAATCACCGCAAGGTCGGTATCACGGGACGAGCCGAGATTGACCGTCATTGTCTCGGTGCCGACAGTGGATGAAG
>CAZOFN010000084.1:0-3292 GCA_964579195.1 uncultured Candidatus Saccharibacteria bacterium
GCTTGCCCAGCAGCTCTATGAAGGAATCAACATCGGCAAGGGCCAGGTCGGCCTCATTACGTATATGCGAACCGACTCCGTGAATCTGGCGGGAAGCGCTGTTGGCGAGGCCCGCTCATTCATCGAAAAATCATTCGGGAAAAACTATGTCCCCGCCGCTCCCCGATTTTTCAAGACAAAATCAAAAGGGGCGCAGGAGGCTCATGAAGCCATCCGCCCGACAAACTCTCATCTTGTCCCCGATGAGCTGACATCGTATCTCGACAAGCGGCAGTGGAAGCTCTACGACCTTATCTGGCGGCGTTTCATCGCGACACAAATAAACGAGGCCATCTTTGATGCCACCGTTATCAATATTGAGGCAGGAAATTCTGTATTCCGCGCTACGGGCCAGATTTTGAAGTTCGACGGCTTCTTGAAAGTCTACTGGGCGAAAACAGAGGACGTGCTGCTCCCCGAAGCAGCACCGGGTGAAGAGGTTACGCCGAAGGAGATCTTACCGATTCAGCATTTTACCGAGCCTCCACCCCGTTATACGGACGCCTCACTCATTAAAACACTTGAAAAAGCGGGCATCGGCCGCCCTTCAACATATGCGCCCACGCTTTCCACCATTCAGAACCGGGGATACGTCGAAAAGGACGAGCGGCGCCGATACGTGCCGACAGAAATCGGCTTCATCGTAAATGACCTTCTCGTGGAGCACTTTCCCGAGGTCGTGGATATCGAGTTCACTGCCAAGATGGAAGAGGAGCTTGATGAGATTGCAGAAGGAGAGAAAGAGTGGCAGCCGGTCATACGCGAGTTTTATGATCCCTTCTCCCGGCATCTCGAGGCAAAATACGAGGAGGTCGAAAAAAAGACCCCCGTCGAAGAAACGAACGAAGTCTGCGAACTTTGCGGAAAGCCGATGGTGATTAAATACGGCCGCTTCGGAAAGTTTATGGCCTGCACCGGCTTCCCAGAGTGCAGAAACACGAAGACGCTGAAAAAGGAACCGGTCTCCACCGGCGTCCGGTGCCCCAAGTGCAACCAGGGCGATATAGTCCAGCGCTTCACCAAGCGAAAGCGGCTGTTTTTTGGCTGCTCGCGTTACCCCGACTGCGACTACGCCACCTGGACGAATCCCAAAGTGAAAGCGCCAACCTACGATCCGGTCGTCGAAGCCAAAGAACAGGCAAAGCGTGAGGCGAAAAAAGTCAAAGTCAAAGAAAACATCGCGTGAAGTCAAAGTAGCATGGGAACGCAAAGTATAAAGTCGGCTTTTCTTTGGATTGAAAAGTTGCTTCGTAAGCACAAAATCCCGTTTCAGGTTACCGGAGGGTTGGCAGCATCTGTATACGGATCAGAGAGAGGCTACCGCGACATTGATATCTTGATCCGCCCTAACGTTTTACCGAAAGTGCTTCCGCTTATTAATAAATACATTGTCTTTGGTCCTGGACGCTACAAAGATGACAACTTCAACTCATACATGATTGAGTTAAAGATTCGTGGAGTCAAAATTGATATTGGGATTGACTGCAAAATAAAAAATAATCGTGCCAGAAAATGGTATCAAACGCCCGGTCCCACTCGGTTTTCATATAGGGAGATATTCGGCAAACGAGTAAAAGTAGAGGCGAAGGATAAACTTATCAAAATCAAGCGAATACTGGGACGCGAGAAAGATTTGGAAGACGTAGCGGCAATGATGAGAAAAATAAAAAGAGCAGCTTAAAGGCCGCTGTTTTTCCTTTAGGAAGCAATAGACGGCCAATCAGCTCAATAATTTAGAGAATTTTTCGCTTTCTTCCAAAGAAAGGACTTCAAATTTTTCCAATCTTTGACTCGTTCTATACAGCTCGTCCTCAAACTCTCGCGGCCGCAAGTGAATGTGAAGGTGGTTCACCTTCACGCGGCTTTCTCGAATAAACGGCCGATAATGCTGGGTTACATCACACCCTGAGCTGACCCGCGCCAAAATCCTCTCCTGGAGTAAGGCAACAGTATCAATGAGTTCTTTTCGTTCCTCATCAGCCAGTTGAGAAAGCTTCTCCACATGCCGTTTCGGTATGACCAGCGTGTGCCCCGGCATGAGGCGAGGATTGGAAAGCACAACAAATACACGCGGGTACTCCGCTATTATTCGCTCACGTTTTGTGTCGAGAATCCAACAAAACGGGCAACTCATATCACGGGATCCGGCCTTTCCGGATGGCGGTCTTGGAGAACCTTTTCAATAATGGCGCGAAGCTCCTCATCAGAATAAAACTCAATCACGATTTTTCCCTTGTCACCCACTTTCTGCACCTGAACTTTCGTGCCGAACATCTCCTGCAGGCGATTTTGCCATGAGCGCGTTTCGGGATCAGAAAACATGCTGGCGCGCTTTCTTGGCGTGACCTCGCGCCCCGCGATTCTCCGTGCCGCATCCTCCGCTTGGCGCACCGTCAACTTTTCTGAAAGAATCTCTGAGAAAAGTTGCCGCCGCTTCTCTACTTCATCGCCAGCCATCAAAATCGCACGTGCATGCCCCTCGGTAATATCGCCTCTCGTGACGGCATCCTGCATATCCACGGGAAGCGAGAGGAGGCGCAGAGCGTTTGCAACCATCTCGCGTGACTTTCCAATGCGCTCAGCCACTTCGCGCTGTACCAGCTTGAATTCATCCATCAACTGTCGAAATGCCCTGGCTCGCTCGATTGGATTTAGGTCCTCGCGCTGGACATTCTCAATGAGTGCAAGCTCGAGCTTCATCCGGCTATCCGGTTCTTTCTTGATGATGACCGGCACCTGTACCATGCCGGCAAGCTCTGCGGCACGGCGCCTGCGCTCTCCTGCAATCAGCTGATATCTCACCTCCATGCCGCGCGGCGTCTCAACCTCTACGCGGGAAACCAAAATCGGCTGGAGCATCCCATGCGTTCTCAATGAGTCAGCGAGGCTCATGAGAGCTTCTCTGTCAAACTCGCGCCGGGGCTGGTAGGGATTCGGCTCAATGCGATTCCGCTCAATCCAAAAAATATTTTCGTGAGCTCTGCGCTCTGTAGTAACAGGCAGCGCAGCGGATGCCGAAGGGCTAGTAAACCCAACCGGGAGAGGATCGGGGTGAACCTCCCCATCGGGTAAATTAGCTGGAACTTCGCCCTCTTTCGCGGGAAAGTCATCCGCTTCGTCGACTGAATTATGAGTTTCGTCCATCCCGTTAGAAGCAGATCACGATCAAGGTCGCATTCTGCCTACTTAATCTCACTATCATAAGACAAGCTGTTCCCATCGAAACCACTTTTGCGATCGCAGCTTCTAACGG
>CAZOFN010000085.1:0-1085 GCA_964579195.1 uncultured Candidatus Saccharibacteria bacterium
TCCCGCCGCCGGGAAACGACACGGGCATATCTGCCTTCCATGATCCATTTGCAACCTCGTCCGTTGCCTTCGGTAGAATCAATAAATTTGGCACCGACGTAGGCGACACCTGGATCATTGATCTGGCAGTTCCGTGCTTCAAAGGGCACTGCGCGCAGGATTGGCCAAACTTCGTACAGGAGCACAACCCACTGGCTGATCCCGATGCATTCGTGCTGCCCGCAGAACTCGAGCATAGCGTGTTTGGTTGCGATCTGTGGTTCGAAGTAACCAATATCTACTAGAACCCATTGATTATCCGTCACTCCTTCTTTTCCTACTGCTGGAAAAGAAGGATGATGGGCAATTAATATGAAACCTATGGAAAAAACACCAGTACCGTCATCGGAACCAAAAAAGACAAGTAAAATAACGTGGCGCCAAGCATGGTCTGCCATGAGCGGGCTTCAAAAAACCATAACCATTATATTCGCGGTAATTCTCCTATTCGTTTTCTACGTCATGCTTGATGCGAATAAATATAGGGCGCTTGTGCATGTTATTGAAGGAGAGGGTAAAGTAGGCGTCAACCCAACTGCCCAGGCGCTTGATTTCGGAGACCTCTCGCGGGGAACATCTCAAGTACGCAGGGTAAATATCGCAAACGGCACTTTTATGCCTATGTATATTATCGTGGTAAAGACAGGAAAAATTGGGGAGCTTATGGACGTTAGTAGAAATAACTTTAAACTTGCACCTGGCAGCACCATCGAAATTGACTTCAACGTATACATGCCAGCGTCAGCACAGATTGATGCGCGGTATACCGGTAGAGTCTATCTCTTCAAAATCCCGACTTTTTGGCTCTAAGCGATGAAAGAATCAAAACAATCCATGCCGCGGACTGATCAAAAAAGAGGAGCCGCAAGAAAGTTGTGGCGTGGAATTCGCTCCGTTATCATCTACTTCATTATTGTCATAAGCATCATTATCGGTCTTCCCCGGCTGCTCTCAAAAACCTTGAACACTCCTTTCCCCATGGCAGCAATCACGTCTGGTTCAATGTGGCCAGTGCTCAAACAGGGCGATCTTGTATTTATCAAGGG
>CAZOFN010000085.1:1101-3236 GCA_964579195.1 uncultured Candidatus Saccharibacteria bacterium
TACGGTAGTCACGCAAGGGGACGCAAACTTTACCGCAGATGCACCCACGCGCTACGAGGATATCATCGGAGAAACAGTGAGCCTCCGAGGAAAGCCAGTCCGCATTCCCTATCTTGGATCAGTAACCGTCTATGCGAGCAATCTAAAGAGTAGGGGAGGGGAAGGTAGTATAAAGAAATGACCAAGCGGAAAAAAATCGGTTCTGCCAAAACTCGCCGTTCCTCACGGAAGAAGTCCTATGTCCATGAACGGTCGTCCGCTCCGCTTATACGGCATGCATGGAGAGTCATCCTTCTCTCGAAAACCTCCATGCTCATTGTCGCGGCGTTCTTTGTGATTCCTCTTGCCGCGTTCGAGGCACATGTCATTAACGTGACTGCAACCATTGAGAATCGGCCGCTGTGCGACGCTCTTTCGATCGGTTTTTGGCAAAACCACGAGGGATGCAATAACACTCCTGCTGAAAGCGACTGGGCTGACGAAATTAATACATTGTCAGCAACAGACCTGCAAGGTGCGTTCGCAACCATAAGTGGAGGTCAAATCTGCATCTTGCTGGCACCAAGCAATTGCCCGCAAGGCGGCACGGTCGAGGGGCAACGCTGTCGTGCAAGCGGCAAGACATTGGCCGACCTCTCAAACATTGTATCAAACCATCTTGAACTTGATGCGCTGCTTGCCGGAGCAGATGATGGCAACGAAGCGTTTGACAATCTCGGCCTTTCTTCACTGTCCACCGTTCGCGAAGCACTCTATATTTTGGAAGGAATCATTCTATCCTCCGATTCCCGAGATGCATTGAGAGATGCAAATCACGTTGCGGAACGCATCTACTCCTTCTATGAAGATGAAAATCCGCAGGCACCGCTTTGCATATTTGAACCCGGCGACATACCCCCGGCGATCGAGTCAACCATCATCGAGAGTTATGCAACAGACGCTCCTCTCCCAACACCACAAGAATCGACGTATGATGAACCGGATGTGGAGTCATACATCCATACAGAGGAAGGACCGGGAACAGCGACAGATACCGCGTCGACGGGAGAAACTAGCACTTGCGCTGATGGTACACAAGCGACTTCCAGTGACGAGTGTCTGGTCCCCGATGCGCAAACAGAAAATCCTGTGCCTGCGAACGATTACGAAAACGCGCCTGTTGAAACACCGCAACCCCCAAGTGATGCCACCAGCTCACCTGACGGCAGCGCGGACAACACCATCGAACCCCAAGCCCCTGCAGAAGATCAAGCACCGCCTGCGCAACAGGATAAGCCGTTAGCTGACACCCCAGCCGACTCATCCGAATCGCAAGCCCTGAACACAGAGCCTGCCGTTCAGTAAACCTGCGACGCGAAAAATCAGACTTTTTTCGATGACATATCAGCATATTCACCATGAGACGAATCCGAACTATTCTGATTCTTTTCATTGTGGTGAGTAGCGCTGGCCTTTTTGTCGTAAAGAGCCGCAGTCAATACCTCAAGGATACTTTTCGAGTCGATTTCGCGAGTTCTTCGCCAGCGCACTGGCGCAAGGTATTCGAAAGATATCAAAGTAAACTAGGTCCCGGCGACATGCTCACGATTCTTGAAGAAGCATATCCGCTCTGCCACTCACAAGCGCATGATTTGGGCAAGGTAATATTCAACGAAACGAAGGATTTTGCTGCATCGCTGCGTGTATGCGGGGATGGCTGCACCGCTGGTTGCTTTCATGGAGTCCTTATGGAAGCGTTTGGTGAATCGCAGACCGAGGGCGCTTCTGGACACCTATCGCTCCAGGATATTAAAGCGAAAATCACTACCATCTGTGACGACCCGGCAATTCGTGCGCTCCATCGGAAGGGCAAATGCGTCCACGGCATTGGGCATGCCATAGCCCAGCTAGCGAACTATGACCTTGAACGGTCTCTTTCTGCCTGTGGGTTTTTTGACGACAAACGGCTCGAATACTATTGCTCGGGCGGCGTATTTATGGAATATGACGCCGTGTATGGCGATCGCTCAAGTGCACAACAATCATTTCATTACCCGTGCGATTCATTCACCAGGTTTCCGACCGCATGCTACCCACACAAAATGAAGCACCTCCAAGTATCGCTGGGAAGTCGTGAGAAAGTCATCAGAGAATGC
>CAZOFN010000086.1:0-1275 GCA_964579195.1 uncultured Candidatus Saccharibacteria bacterium
ATGCTCGATTTCTTAATCCTAAATCATAAATGAAAATTGACACAAACCGGGTGCATTGCCACTATACTACGAGCCCAAAAGCAAAGCATATTGTAATACGAGAACCGAAAGATTTCCACCTATGCAGAGATTAAAGTAGACACTATACAACGCTATAGCGTTTGATTGTTTAAATAAATTCTAACGAAGACGATAAGCAATTTTACGGACTTCACGGCGCCACTGGCCAGGATCGGTTGCATCGATAGTAGCAAACACTTGTGGAATTTTCTTTAACTTCCATGCTCCCCCGCCGTCCCGCGACCACGTGTAGTGATGCGGCGTTCTTCTCCACATTTCGCGAAGCTTCACAATAATGCCGACAAGACGCTTGTCGCCGTGCCATGCCGAACTCGCTCCACCGAAGAAGTCATCAGGAGTACTTTGAAACTTCGTGCTCAAAATCCGTCCAATCGCAATATCCGGATGACATACAACTCGTACAAAAACTACACGCGCCCCCACGCCCCTTGCCACTTTCTCGATTTCTCTTCGCTTTACCGAATCTGCAAAATCAGAGTCTATAACTACATTTGACCCGCGCTGAATTGTCTCAATAGCGGCATGTTCCGCAATGCGGCGCGCAGCCTCGTAGCGCGACTTTGTTTTACGCAAAGCGACGCGAATCGCATCTCCCTCGATAACAACTGCACCAATCTCCCTCGAAAGAACGCGCGCAACGGTGTTCTTACCAAAACCCACAAGACCTATCATAGCGACCACGACCGGGCGTTTGGTCTTCCGCCGCGGAAAGCGCAATGCTGCTAAAAAGGAGTACTCGGCAATAACTTCTTTTGATGTAAGGCTTCTTCTCATAAGTCCGGAGATTTCATCTTAACTGTAGCAAGTCATCGTGATGTTTCGCAATAATGCGGGCTTGACCGTTTCGCAAGAAGCGCTTTAATGGGCACAGTTCTTTGGCACGTCTCCTCCTTAGCCGAGAGTTCTTGTACTGAGCCTGTGGTTTGGTTGCACTCATTCTTCGACATTCGCTCAGAACCCTGAGTGATAATCGAAGGGCCACGATGAGCGTAGTCGAATCCGTCGAAGTGCCGACTCCAAGACCTCTCACCCTGAGGAAGGAGAATACGATGGCAACACATGACCCGTCTGTGCCAATCACCATCGAGGTTGCACTTACCTGTTGGTGGTGCCATAGTGGGTTCGCGAACAATCGCCCGCACATCGTGTGGCACGTAAATGACGTATTCGCTGATATGCCCGACTACCGATGCT
>CAZOFN010000086.1:1285-3221 GCA_964579195.1 uncultured Candidatus Saccharibacteria bacterium
ACCACGTTGTCTTTGAACTCCGCCTCTCGCTGCAGGATCTCGGTGACGGACTGCAGGGACTCGCCGCCTAAGATAAGGAGATCACACATGAAATGGCGTCTGACGTACGGTGACCCGAACGTGAAGCCGCGGACCATCCTCGATCGCGCCCGAGTCGAGGTCCCCGCTGGTCCGGCTGGGGATCTCATCAGTATCGAAGCGGCCGATAAGGCTGCTGACAAGCGTCGGGTCGCGATGCATCGCGGCTGGACGCTCCTGAAGGCCGAACTCGTGGCAGACGACGATCAGATCATCGAGTGGGTCATCCCCCACCCGGTCGCGCGCCTCGCCTTCAATCCTGCCGAGATCGAGGATCCCGTCTTCCGACAGATGTGGGATGACGCGCTCGCGCGGACCCTCTGGCTCGGGATCAGCTGGCAGCACCTGGTCGGCGAAGGGCTCCCTCGAGAGTGCCTCGCCGTCGCCAGGATCCTCCGCGCGACGCCTCCGGCCGATTCCGAGCATCTGAAAACGCTCGCAAGAAGAGGGGGCATCTCCACGTACGGCCTCGCCGAGGCCCTCTGGGAGCAGCTTCTGCCCTACGTCCTCGACCAGAAACACTTCGGCTACGAGGTGCTGAAGAAGGGTCCTCAGCCGACTCCGGCAATCGCCTGACGCGCCCCTCCTCGTTCATCAAGCCGCCCACTGCAGGACGAAGCCGCCCGGCGCAGTTCGGGCGGCTTCTTCTTTTGCATTCATGCTTCTACTAACCTGCGGTTATATCCCGCCGCAACGAGTTTCTTGAAAGCCTGTTCAACGTACTCAGGGACTTCCTGTTCAACTAAAAATCCTTTCTCGGCATATAGTCTAATGCGCTGAAAGTCACCGACTATCCGATTAATAACTAGCTCTTTAGGAAATGGAGTCGCATACTCCTCATATGATAACTTCGGGGACGTGACTATTAACTCCTTATCTGGCCACTGCTTTCTCCCCGTAGCCCAGGTCCGGCGTTCCATGTACGGCTTTTGGACAAGAATGAACTTATTAAAATTCAAATCTCGCTCACTCAAGAGCTTTCGGCTGTACTCAAAATTCTCTCCAGTATTAAGACTCTTATTTTCAATAAGAATCTTATCCCTCGGAACACCCTTCTCGATAGCTCGGTCCGCAAATATTTCCGCTTCCGGCTTATCCCAAGTAACGCCGATCTCGGGCCTATTGAGAATCGTTCCGCCCGATAAAAGCAACCATGGTGCCCAACCTTGAAGAAAAAACTCTGCTCCCGCATCAGCCGTACGAATGTCGTGATTCCCGAGTACAAAAATACAATCTGCTTTTTCAAGCGTTTGATGCATAAGACTGTAATCCCAGAGTATCTTTGCAAGCCTATCGGCCTCACTGAATTCCATACGATCCCTAATTACCGGCTATACAAATATTCGTGACTCTCGCGCGCCCCCTCGGCGCGGCCCACGGCATTTCTTGACACTCGGCAGCGTGCGGTGCACAGACCTCACTAAAATGCCGGGATAAAATAAGGCTGTGCCCCGTATCGGGACATACCTCGAACTTCAAGAGTTTGGGATCGGTTGCTGAAGCTTATTTGCGAAAGGCTTTCGGTGAATAGCGTGAGCTAATTCTCTTCGGTTATTTGGGGGACTACATCTTCCATCACATAGTGGACAAACTGCGCTCCAAGCTTGGTCAACTGATACCCCTTCTCGTCTTCGAAGGCAGATTCCATCGTGCTGCTCGATGTATGTCCTCTTACGCGACCTGGACTTCGGTGCCTTAGAAATTCCCCAGAACTATTTACCTCTCTTTCCTGTCTAATTACACCGCCCGTACTAAGCTCTCGGATCAAGTATCTAAACAGATCAGCCTCGGCTGAGTCTTCCTGGGGCCGATCGCCCTTAATCTTATCCCAGACACTCCCTCTTGTGATACTTGGCTT
>CAZOFN010000087.1:0-3218 GCA_964579195.1 uncultured Candidatus Saccharibacteria bacterium
AGTGCACGTTTGTATCCTTCTGCCCAATAGAGAGCAATCCCAATAAGCTTAATATTTTCTATACCAAGACTGCCTATTTCACTTTCACCCTGTACTCTTCCCTCTCTCATTCTTTGAATCGCGAGGTGGGTTTGATGCTTATTCCGCTTTATTAGCCCGCGCAAAGCTCCTTCATAGACTCTTTTTTTAATCCTTGTTCGTGCTTGATCCGATAATTCAAGCTTCGAAAACCAATCGGAAAGTGTGCCCTTGGGTACACCAACTAAATTGGTTATCTCGTTATAACTTTTTCCGGAGAGTCTATATTTCAACGCTTGGACTTTATCTGTTCGCATATTGCTCTATACTTTAAAGTTTAGCACGTGAGTTCGATTATACACAAGATAAAAGTGTTGAAAAAGCTGCAGTGTTTTAGTACTCTTATCAAGTAGTTTTAGCCGCGGTAGCTCAGTGGTAGAGCGATAGCCTGAGTTCTTCGGGCCGTCATCGGGTAACTGATGAATGAAAATCGGGTGAATTCGGGGGAACTTTCTTAGAGGAAACAATCCCGAGCCGAGCTTTAACAGTAGTTAAAGAAGGTGTAGAGACTATCCGCAAGGAGTACTCGCATGAAGCGGGGAAGCGCCCGACTCCCAACTCTGGGATGATGATATAGTCCAAAGCTTTTCTGGAAGAGCTATGCGTCGTCAGTTCGATTCTGACCCGCGGCACTGAGTACGAGACGCAAATCAAAAACTCGGGACATCCCCGAGTTTTTGATTTGCCTTACGGTTAACGGTTATCGGCCGATTGCAAAGACAATGGCTTTTCGTTGGGTGATTTCGATGGAGCCGTTCTCCAGCTGCTGGTAGCAGTCGGTGTCGGCTACCTTAACCTGAATTGGCATCTCTTCTTCAGGACTGACAGCCGTTCTGATTGTCTTTATTTTTTCCATACCCCTCTCCCCACTGTCTTTACGATGAGTGAGATTGCCGGACAGTGAGCGGCAAGTGAGCTCGCCCGCTTAAGTTTCAAGAAATGAAACTTTGGCGGACTCTAGTGTTGGAGCTCAAACTTATACGAGTCTACTCGCGGAGAAAAAACTTGGCAAGCATTGCACCGTGCTCATCTTGGGGAAAAACAGAGGAGAACTCTCGCGAGAGTTCTCCTCTGTTTTTCTGTGAGCGCTGAGAAGATTGAACTCCCGACCCTCGCCGTATAAGCGAGACGCTCTCCCGGGGATTTCGTTGTTTCAAATCTCAGGTGCGCGCTCGAGGGATTGAACCTCGGGCCTACTGTGTGTAAAACAGTCGCTCTACCACTGAGCTAAGCGCGCATGTAAGCGAGTCACTTTTTTGCCCCCTCGGCAAAAACCACGGAAATCTTAACGCTCCGATAAATCTACGCTAATTTTTGGTAAAAATCCAAAACATTGGATTTTTAGGCACTTCGCTAAGCGCCCTCGTACCTAATATCCTATCGCTGCAGCGAGTTCTCGGAGAGCTTCCGCGTCCCCGCCGGAGTCCCGGAGGAAGCCGTACCGGCTCTCCAAGTCTTCGTAATGTTCCTCGGCCGCTTTAATGGAACGTGCGAAATCGAAACGGATGCTAAGAGCTTCCCGAATATCTCGCCGTCCTCCAATGACCGCATTCGATTCAAGGCTCTCATTGAAGAGGACTTCCTGCCATTTGGCGAATCCAATCTGATCTCTCTTCCAGTTGAGAATCTTGGCGGCAATCTCGCGCCTCCGTGAGGCTTCGATATTTTCAACTCCTCCTTTCAGCTCCTCACGGATGCCGGGGAAAAGTTCTCTGAACTCGGCGTCCCCGCCCTGCCTGAACGCTTCAGTGTCCCTGCCCTTTAAAAACGTCCCCCGCAGGTCGGCTGTTGCAAGAGCCCAAGCTCTTAAAGAGCTCTGCGGCAGGAGCTTCGGTTGACTTGCCTTCAATCCTTGGGTTCCATCGGCTAACGCCTCCATTTTAATATCAGGCAGCGTTACCAGGATGTCTTCCTCGATGAGGCTCTCAAGTTCGTTGAGGGCGGTGAACACCGAATCTCCCTTTCCGTTTCGGTATTTCGTCAACTCCAAGAATAGTTCCTTGGCGCTGTTTTCTTCATTTTCACCTCGGCGGCGTTTGCGAAACCCATTTTCAATGTCTGCAGCCTGCTTCAAATCGTGTGCCAGGCCTTCGAGGCGGCCGAGGATTAAGTCTTCTCCCGAGACAAGGTTTGCATCAAGATCACGAATAATTTTTAGGAGAGCTTCGGTATCATCTGCGACGGCGATGGAGTGTCCTGGGTTGTGATAGTCCAAAGGATTATCCGATTCAGGTCCGAATCGCTTTGAGAGTATTTCCGTGAGGCGCACTTCAGCGAGCCTTGCTGCCTCCTCTACAGTTTCTGCCTTGATTGTTTCCGGCGCCGCGGGGTGAGATTCATCAATGGGGAGAAGTTCTGTCATATGGGTATGTGTAGTTATACACTCTGCGCGGCGTACTCGCCGCGCGGAGCAGTCAATTCCAACGAAGTTCTATTCTGGTGCGCGGGAGAGGATTTGAACCTCCACGACCTTGCGGTCACCACCCCCTCAAAGTGGCGTGTCTGCCAATTTCACCACCCGCGCATATTAAAAATAAGAATCAAGAATTATGAATCAGGAATCAAGAGAAGGCTACTCGGAAGTAGCTGGGGCTGCTTCACGGAGCTGTTTCATTTTCCTTCTGGTCTCGCGTGCGGCTTTCGCTCGAATATAATAGAGCTTTGCCCGGCGCACATTGGAACGTCGCACCACCTGAACTTTTTCAATCATCGGTGAGTGAAGCGGGAACACGCGCTCGACACCGTACCCATCGGTGACTTTTCGCACGGTAAAGGTAGCAGAAGGGCCAGTACCGTGCTTGGTTGCTATCACAATGCCTTCAAATGCCTGGGTTCTAAACTTGTCTCCTTCTTTGATTTTTTGGAAGACGCGAACGGTATCCCCGGAATGAATTTCAAAAGGGGCTTTCTTTATTTCGATGAAACCTTCAACCGCATTTCCCATGGTTTTTGTGCCTTTCTTTTTTACAGGATTATCCACTATTTGGCAACACTTCGCCTCGCCCGGCTCGCTTAGCGCAAGTGGCGAGGCGAAATGCCCCGCGCTCGCTTGGGGGTGCTCAGTGCTTTCCCTAGCTCTTCGGGCAGGTCGGCTGCAAATTTGAGGCGGGGGTCCTCGTAAAGAAAGGAAAGAGAAGTGG
>CAZOFN010000088.1:0-1965 GCA_964579195.1 uncultured Candidatus Saccharibacteria bacterium
CGGTAGTTCCCGCGCGGAATCTCTGAGCACCTAAAATTCTTGCCGGCGTTCCGCCCTCATCCGCATGAATTGCCACCCAGGCATCATTTTCCAAAACAGCTCTGGAAATTGTTATAATGCTCCCCGAAACCTGGGGTTCTGTGACCGAAAGCATATTTTTACGAAGAGCAACATCCGCTGCGGCCAGATTCAGCTCCGTATTTGCATCAACGGAGCTAATGTCATTTTCCCGAGAAGCGACATCGTCTTTTACCGACCGACTCCCGAGAAGATACCCCGCCCCTCCGGCTACCAAAATTGCAACGATAATGCCGATAATAAACTGTTCTGCGGTATAGGTTTTAGGCATGAATTTTAGGCTATGTTAACAGTATGCAGGCATTGTAACCTATTTCACAGCATCAGCGTAATCCAAGTACTCTCACGAAAACCCAATAAGAGCGCCAAAAGAGCTACCCTAAGAAAATCCTTTCTTCTAGCAGCGCGTGATAGCGAGCATCCTTTCGCTGCGACCGTCGCGGAGCCGAGCGGGCACGGTTCCTGACGAAGTCAGGGGAGCGAGGCGGAGCGCTGAGTGCAAAATCTACGCTGGAGATTTTGCGCGTGTCGAAGAGAAAGCGATGCGAGCAATATGTTATTCGTACTCTCTCATTACGAGCTGTGCGTCCACCTGCTTCATGGTCTCAAGCACCACCGATACTACAATTAAGAGCGACGTCCCCCCGAGAGTGAAGGTGCTGATACGTAAAATGTTCTGAACAATAAGTGGGAGAACCGCAATGACGCCGAGAAACAAAGCTCCCGCGAGGGTAATCCGTGAAATAATCCTGTGGAGATACCCGGCGGTCGGGCGTCCCGGCCGGATACCAAAAATAAACCCTCCCTGTTTCTGAATGTTGTCTGCAATAGCCTGCGGATCAAATGTCACGGCAGTATAGAAGTATGTAAAGGCAAAAACAAGCACGAAGTACACCGCACTGTAAATCCAGGTATTGTTAAAGACAGAAATCAAAAATTGAGAGGCGCTGTGCGCCCACGACATCGGAACGGCCGCGAGCATATTGCCAATAAGCCCCGGGAAAAGGATTATTGAAATCGCAAAGATGATTGGAATCACTCCTGCCTGGTTCACCCGCAATGGCAAGTGCGTTGAAACGCCGCCGTACATGCGGAGGCCGCGCACGCGCTTGGCATAGGAGACCGGGATATTCCTCTGTCCCTCACTGATAATGACGACACCGGCAATCACAACCAGCGAAACAAGGAAGAACACGACATACGTCACAAGTTGCGAGGTATCGAATGTGGCGATCGCCTGGCGGATCCCGGCGGGAAAACCCGACACAATACCGGCAAAAATCAAAAGAGAAACGCCGTTCCCAATACCTTTCTCAGTAATTAACTCTCCAATCCACATGAGCACCAATGTCCCCGCCGTTACCACGGCGATATTGGTAATGTAGCCAAACGCATCCAAAGGAGCGATGATTTGCTGCCGAATAAGGATAGCAAGCAATCCGTAGGCCTGGAGAATTGCAAGCGGTACGGTAAGCATGCGTGAGTACTGATTGAAACGCTGCCTCCCCGCCTCCCCCTCTTCCTGATACATCTCCTTCAGTCTTGGGAAAATCATCGTGAGTAACTGCATGATAATGGATGCCGTGATGTAGGGACCGACGCCGAGCATCACAATAGAAAGATTGTCCAGCACGCCCCCGGAGAAAATATTCAGAAGGCCGAAGAATTGATTACTCTCAAGAAATGACCGCAATCGCTCGGCATCCACACCGGGCACAGGGATGGATGCAAAAACGCGAAATACCACCAATGCCCCCAAAACAAAGAGAAACTTATTTCGCAAGTCTCGAGACGTAATGATTAAGCGAAGCTTTTCCCACATATTCTCGAAGTCCAAATGACAAAATCAAAATTTCAAATCAAGCCCAAAGCTCAAATGATTTTGGC
>CAZOFN010000088.1:1975-3214 GCA_964579195.1 uncultured Candidatus Saccharibacteria bacterium
GATTTGATTTGACATTTGGGCTTTGAATTTATTGGATGGTGCCCCCCGCTTTCAGAATTGCCGCCCGAGCACCTTTGGAGAGATAAAGACCGACAATGGATAAAGGCTTGGAAATTGTCGCACCCAAAATTTTAACTGCGGGAATTTTGCCGTACCGCTTTCGGACAACTGATTTTTCGACTAGCTTCTCCCTGGTCACCGTTTCACCCTTGGAAAACACACGTTCCACGTTGGCCAGCGAGATGACCACTGGCTTTTTACGAAACGAGCGGAACTTATATCCGCGGAGCTTTGGAATCCGCTTGAGAATATCGCGCAGCTCAGGACGGATTTTATGGCCGGCTCTTGCTTTCTGCCCTTTGGTACCGCGGCCCGATGTAGTTCCCCGCTTGCCCCCGCGACCAATTCTTTGCCCTCGCCGGCTTTTCGTATGTGATTTCAGTGTATGTAGTTGCATAGCTCGTGAATCATAAACCTCGCGTCTTGAATCGTTATGGCTCAAGTTTCAAGCTTCATGATTCATGGTTAATCGCTTTTCAGCATCTTCAGTGCTTCAACCGTCGCCCGAGCATTATTCAGCTTATTGGTACTGCGAGAGAGAATTTTCCCCGTTAAATTGTGAATACCCGCGAGGTTGGCAACTATGCGAATTGGACCGCCAGCTACCAGTCCACGCCCGGCCGCAGCCGGTCGCAAAAGCACCTTCGCACTCGCATATTTTGCCCTCACATCGTGCGGGATGGTACCTGCTTTTGTTGTTGGCACAGAGATTAGGTTCTTTTTTGCATTATGGGTAGCCTTATCGATCGCGGTGGCCACATCCGCCCCCTTACCGACCCCTACTGCAACACGCCCTTTTCGATTGCCAATGACAATCGTCGCACGGAAACTAAAGCGTCTTCCACCCTTCACAACCCGCGCCACACGTCGAATATCGAGAGTTTTTTGGTCATACTCCGAGCGTTCTCTCATAACGCGTTGTCGCCCCATCTCGCGTCGCACCATGCCAGTATGCTCTAAATCCCACAACTTCCGCGACCAGCGGGAGCGAGAAGTTGGTGAGGACCCCGTACCATCAAAGTTAGTTTGTAATGCGTAAGCGAATCGGTATCGCGGAAGTACGGGACTGCACACCCTAACCTCGCTATCGCTCGGGATGGTGCGGTGGTTTTAGAGCGATTTAGCGAATAAAATTTAGGAAGCATAGGGAGCATCCAGCCCCAGTTCCGCCGATACGTC
>CAZOFN010000089.1:0-804 GCA_964579195.1 uncultured Candidatus Saccharibacteria bacterium
AGCGTTTGCTTCATTCACCCGCCTAAATTTTTGCCATGTGGGGGTGTATAGCTCAGTGGTAGAGCGCTTCGTTCACATCGAAGAGGCCGTAGGTTCGATCCCTACTACACCCATTGGCAAAAACTTGGGCGGGCAAGTTGCGAAAGGCCACAAGTCCGATCCCTGTGCTCTTATTTTTTACGAATGTTGACATCCAAGACGCAGGACGGCACATTGGGGCTATGGTTATTAACGCATCTTTATGAACGAAGAACACGAACTGGATCAAGCGTTGGGGAAGGAAGCAGTAACGTCTCGGGAGGGAGAAGTGCAACCCGCGGAAAACGTTCCTGAAGCGATAAGGCAATTGAGTGACCAAGAGAAGTCTTTGGCGGAAGCGATAGGTGTAACCCGCGATATATTTTGGGGGGCAGACGATGCTGTCTGGGATGCTGTAGTCAGGAGAGGGAGAGAGGCGGGTATCTCTTCCGAAGATCGCCAAGCGGCCATTGGCGCTTTTTACTCGCTCTTCAACAGTCCGGCGGGACTCACCGAAGGAAGAGATTTGCCCCCAGCTTTAGCTAATCTATGCGAGACACTCCCGGGACTGGATGACTTGATGAATTCAGCTATAACGGCTGATAGGGCCCACAGAGAGGCAGTGCGAAATTTACTGACGCACTTAGGCAGTGAGCGCGATAGATTTTTAGAGATTATGAAGACATACCGCGAAGGGCGAGAAAGGCAATCTGAAGGCGAAGGAACTCCCGCCGGCAGGAAAGGATAAGACAATGGCTTCTGGCGTCTACTGTAGTTGGTAACTTG
>CAZOFN010000089.1:814-3191 GCA_964579195.1 uncultured Candidatus Saccharibacteria bacterium
TATAACCTGCCATAGAGCCGCAGTCGCGGCTCTATGGCAGTTTATGAATGCGTAAAAAATTTCAGTGGGATACGTGCACCGTTATTGCTTTTGAGCCGATGATATCCCCGCCCCGGCCCGTCGCGCGAAATTCCAGAGGGTAGTTTTGCGATGCAATCCAATTCCACGAATCGAAATCAATCCAGGCATGATGGAAGTTTCCGCTTACCGGGTCAGGATTGAGCGCATTATAGACGCCGTTGGGGTCAGTTCTCCAGCCGATAGTGTAGCTTGAGAGATTGAGTCCGGAAATCATCGCTTTGACTTCGACGACACCCGAGACGGCCTCGCTATCAGAGGGAACAAGGAGCGTTATGGGATATGTTTGCCCCGGTGCCGGTTCTTCCGGTCCTTTACCGATGGTGAAAGTGAATGCGTTATCCTCCCAGAAATGGAGGCGCGACCAGTCTCCCGAAAATATGCCCACCTTCACGCGATATGTGCCGGGCATCGTGGGAAGAGAGAGGTGCCAGTCGTGCACGGTCAGCTGGTTGCTCCGGAAACCTGTCGGGATAACCGCAAAATTTTGGTCAACTTTAGTCCCGGAGGCATCATAAATTTCAGTGTCCACCAAAACATTTGGCAAATCCGCGCCGGCGGTGACCTGACTTCGGATGGTGGTAGTTGCACCCGCTGTGAAGTTGGCGTTCAGCATAGCGGTCGAGAGGGCAAAGGTCGGCGATGGGGGCGCGGGTGGAGTCGGAGTTGGGGATGGAGGAGGGGTTATTGTCGGGCCAACGGTGAATGCCGCCGCCGAGCCGTTCCAGTGATGGAGCGTCCGCCAATCGGGTGAGAATACTCCTATCTTCACGGTGTATGTACCCGGAGGCACGAGTACGGAGTCAAACGATATCGTAAACGATTCATTCGGGCGAAGTGTCGTGGGGAACTGTATTTCTTCGACTTTCGGCTCCACTTTTTGCTCGAACTTGCCGTTTGCGTTCCATAGCTCGAGGTCTATCATTACATCCTTCATTTCGGCGTTTGCTCGTACGGTTCCGGTAATGCGCGCTGTTTCCTCGCCAGAAGCAAACGTGGTGCGCACTATAGTCGCCGATGAGGTAATTTCCAAAGGCCCGGGCGGAGGCGGTGGCGGAGGAGGCGTGACACTGTTCCCCGCACAGATTCGATGAAGCTCGCCGGGAAAAATGGTGAGGTAGTGCATGCAGCCGGAGCCATAGTTAATCGAAACCAGAGATCCATTGCCGCTGTCAAAATCGGAGACATAGGCGAGGTTCGTGCCGTCAAACGACATCCGTCGCAATGTTCCCCGTACAAAATCGCCGAAGATATAGGTGCCTCCTCCCGGCATCCTGTCATCTTTCACGATGTCGCCACCGGTCACTGAGGCGTGCCCGCCATCGTGGGGGATCACGAAGAGCGGCGGTGTGACGCTTCCGCAGTCGGGGCGGCAGTCTCCCTCGACGTGCGGCCAGCCAAAGTTCTGGCCCGGAGCATCCACGCGGACGATTTTTTCATACTGCGACTCACCCACGTCACCCACTATCGGCTTGCCTGTCCAGAAGAAGTTAAAGCGGAACGGGTTACGAAAGCCATAGGCATAAATTGCCGGGTGAGCGCCGGGTGTTGCAACGAATGGATTGTCCCCGGCGGTCGAACCATCACGGTTGATTCGAATCATCTTCCCGTCAAGCGTGGAGAGATTTTGTGCGTTCGCGCCGATCCCGTTACTGCCGAAGGTTGCATAGACCTTTCTGTCGGGGCCGACGCGGACAGCGCCCGCATTCAGGAAACCGCTCCAAACTGAAGAGTTTTCCAAGAGTATGACTTCTGAAGTTGGATCAATCGCGTCACCCGAAACGCGAAAGCGCGAGACCCGCTGATGGTCTCTCGGTGAGGTGTAGAGGAGGTAAATGAAACGGTTTTCGGCAAAATCCGGGTCCGCGGCGATACTCATGAGCCCGCGTTCGCCACCCGTGCTCACGCCAAGGCTCAGCGCAGGTGAAGGCAACAGTGCATCATCTTTTATCAATCGGACTTCGCCGTTTTTCTCTGCCACAAGAATCCTTCCATCGGGAAGGAGGGCAAAGTCGGTTGGCAGGGAGAGGTTTTCTGTGATGAGCTCATTTGTGAAGCCCGGCGGGAGCGCATGGGCAGTTGGTGAACTAAAAAGCAGGAAACCGCTGAGTGCGGTAGCTAAAACGAAAACAAAAAAAGCCGCTCGGGTCATAGAAGGTGTGAGTTTAGAGAATATCTAGCTGGAGGCTTCTATGACGACGAGTCTGTTTTCTTCACGTTACACCGGCTTCCGTGACGTTAACTTCTCCACGCGGACACCGATGAGGCGTATCTTCTTTCGCTTCGGGTTGCCGCGGCT
>CAZOFN010000090.1:0-3146 GCA_964579195.1 uncultured Candidatus Saccharibacteria bacterium
GCGACCGATCAATTTTCCCATGTCAGGCTGTGCCACATGGAGCGTCAAAAGAACGCCCATCTCATCAACCTTTCTGTCAACGCTTACCGCTGAGGGCTCATCAACAAGTGCTTTCACTACGTGCTCAAGAAATTCCTGGTCTGAATGTTTTTCCATAATCAACTCTGATTGTCTGTAGCCTTCGACCTGACAGTGCTACGGTAATTCTATAAATGTACAATACGGAGAATAAAAAAACGTGTCAACTTTTAGACTGAGACAGCGGCTGTTTCTGTCTTTTGCTTCATTTTAATGAGCCGGGGTTTTGCTTCGATTACTTTATTTCTTACCAAGAGATTATGCGCAGTATCAGAAAGTTGTACTCCCTTAGAAAGCCAATACTTGATACGCTCAGCTTTTAATACCGTATGCTTGGTTTTTGGGTAGTACGAACCCAAAATCTCCAAGTGTTTTTTCTTGGCGGCATTCTGCTTTTCAGTTACAACAATGCGGAATGCGGGATCGTTCTTTCTACCCACACGTTGAAAGCGAATAACTAGCATATGGCTGGAATCATGAATCAAGAATTATGAATCATGGAATAACAACTATACGAATGTAGCGGAAATAAAGCACTCCGTCAACAAAAAGATGGGAGGCCGCGCTAGCGCGGCCCCAAGCTCGGAACGGAGGCCTCATGACCTCCCCGGGAGTGAGAACGCCTCTGCTTCTTCGCGAGCCGCACGACGAGTACCACGAAACAGAGAAGAAGACCCACCCCCATCCAGAACTCCGTTAGCAGACTCATTCGCCTACCCTCCCTATCTCACCGTATCACAGAGGAATATTGGAGGCTAGGTTAACGATTCACGTACCTTTCGCCCTCTTCCAACTTAATGGAAAGTAGTTTTGAGATGCCATCGTTCCCCATCGTGACTCCATAGAGCACCCCCGCACGCATCATGGTCTCGCGGTTGTGCGTGATGATGATAAGCTGGGACTTCCCAGAGAGTTCCACAAGCGTCTTGGCGTACTTCTGGGAATTGGCTTCATCAAGTGCGGCATCGGTCTCATCCAGCACGAGAAATGGCGGCGGGTTCACGGTCACCATGGCAAACAAGAGGGCAATCGAAGTCAGCGCCCGCTCGCCGCCCGAGAGCATCGAAAGCGATTTGATGCGCTTTCGCGGAAGGTCGACATCAATATCAACCCCATATTCCACATCTTCATCTGATTTTGTCTCGTCGCTTAATTCTCCATTCTTACTTCTTAATTCTTGGTATGAGAGCTTCGCCCTGCCTCCGCCAAAAATCAACTGGAAATACTGATTGAACCCCTCATTTATTTTCCTAAATCCTCGTTCGAAGTCATCCCTGATTCGCTTCTCGAGCGTCGCAACTAACTCTCTGGTCGCCTTCATCGCTTCTTTTAAATCAGCAAGTTCCTTTGTCAAAAATGCGTGTCGCGCCTCGGTATCCCGATACTCCTTCACCACCGAAGAATCAATGCCACCCACCTCCTCGATTTTCCCGCGAAGCCGCTCAATTTTCTTGAATAGGTCATGCGGATTCGGATGTGCGGCAATTGCATCCTCTCCCATCGAGTCGAGCCGAGAGGGGCTAACCCCCGCCAGCTTCAGCTCGTTAGTGAGTTCTGTCTTTTCCGTTTCCAGCCGTTCACGTTCGTAGGTTGCCCGTTCCAGTTTGGAGGCAACAAGATTTTTGGTTTCTTCTGCAATCCGCAGCTCGCGCTCGAGCCCGCGAAGTTCCGCCTCGGCAGCGCGCGCTCCCTCGACGCGCTCCCGTTCCATCCCGCGCTTTTCCAAAAGACTGGCACCCGTTTTCATAAGTTCCTTCTCTACATCCTTCAACTCGGACCCAAGCTCTGCGAGTTCCTCGCGCATGCGCCCATCCAACGGGAGCTCAACACTGCCTTTTTCCACAGCCGCAAGAATCGCCTCCAGCTCCCGGGAGACACGAAGAAGACGCTCTTCCAAACTGCCGTTATCGGACGGATGTCTCAAAAACAACAGGACTTCGTTGATTTTTTCCTTTACGTACGCAGCATCGGCCATGCGGACAACAGGCGCTCGTGCCCGCTCACGAAGCACCGCCGCTCTTCCTTCCAGATTCCCAACGCGCCGCTCGAGCGTATGCCTTTGTATTTCAAGCCCGGCAATCTCCTTCTCAAGGACCGACGTATTAGGGTCATCAAGAACCTGTCCCTCCCGTGTCAAAATTGTCTTTCTGATTTCAGCGATGCGTGAATCTGCCTTCTGCAGTTCTTCTTCCAGTGGCTCGGCTTCACGGCGTATTTTCCCAAACGCGGCGTCACTGTCCCGCAGGCGTCTGGCAAAGTACACGCGTTCAAGATGAAGCAGTTCTGTCTCCATTTCATCTCGCGTTGCAGCCTTTTCAGCCTGTTGCTTTAAAAATCTCAAATGCGGCGTAATTTCCCGAAGAAGACTTTCCACTTCCTTCATATTGTCCTCTGTCGAGGCGAGTTTCCGTTCCGCCTCAGCCTTTTTTATCTGATATACTTTGAGACCCAGCGCCTCCTCAAGGATTTCCTTTCGATCGCGAGGGCTCGCAAGCAGCCAACGGTCCACCTCACCCTGACCGATGATGTTATGCTTGTTTTCTCCAAGCCCAATGCGTGCCACCAGCTCGACGATGTCTTTCAGGCGAACCACCGAATCATTGAGAAGGTATTCATTGGTGCCATCGCGAAAAATCCGCCGCTCTATTTTTACTTCAGGAAAATCAAGCGGTATCGCGCCGTCATGATTGTCAAAAATCAGTGCCACTCCCGCCTTTCCCATGCGGGACACCGATGGCGAGCCATTGAAAATCAAATCCTCTCCACGCCTCCCGCGGAGAGATTTCATTGACTGTTCCCCCAGCACCCACCGAACAGCCTCGGCAATATTCGATTTGCCGGAGCCATTCGGTCCCACAATGGCGCTTACCGGTACCGGAAAAGAAAGAGTGGTAGATTTAGCGAAAGATTTAAATCCGGAGATTTCAAGCCGGGAAAGACGCATAATGCTCAATAGTATGAAGGCCTGCCGCAAGGCAGGCTACCCCGAGAAAGTACCCAGCGAGTTTCTCTGATTTTCGAACATCCCTCGACTCTGCTCGGGACGAGTACGCAACTCCGTCCAAAGT
>CAZOFN010000091.1:0-1177 GCA_964579195.1 uncultured Candidatus Saccharibacteria bacterium
GCCCAGTGTCGAGAAGGTCCAAAGGCCGGAAGAGAACCAGGTATCAAGAGTATCAGGATCACGCTCCCACCCCTCTCCTTTTGGTGGATTGATACCTACGTATGTCTCTTCCTTGATTTTTGATATTTGATTTTTGATATTTGATTTTTTCCCGTACCATGCAGGAATCCGGTGCCCGTACCAAAGCTGCCGCGAGATGCACCAGTCAAGCAGGTTATTCACCCAGTGAAAATAAATTTTCTCAAAACGCGGCGGGATAATCGTAATCTGGCCATTTTTAATCACCGTCTGCATCAAAGCCTTTAGCGTTGTCTCTGAGCCGTTTTTGATACCTTTGATTCTTGACTTTTTGATTTCAATTTTTTTGCTTACGTCAATCCACCACTGGGTCACGATTTGCGGCTCAATCACTCCCCCGCCACGGTAGTTGATTGCCACGCGGTGTACATAGTTTTCATCGGTTCTTTCAATGAGCCCTTTGGCTTTTAGCTTTTCTACGATGAGGGGACGCGCTTTCTTGATGTGCAGACCCGCAAACTCATCCGCTATCGGGAGCAGCTTTCCTTTGAAGTCAATAACCTGCTCCCTTTCGAGGTTGTGGCGGCTTGCAATCTGAAAGTCGGTGGCGTCGTGCCACGGGGTAATCGTCATGACTCCCGTTCCAAACTCCATATCAACCGCCGAGTCCTTGATAACAGTTGCGGTAACTGGGCCGTTAATCCACTCAAGGGTAATTTTTTCGCCGTGCTTATACTTTGCATAGCGTTTGTCATTCGGATGCATGACAACGTACTTGTCGCCGAATTTGGTCTCGGGGCGTGCGGTCGCAATGGTGAATGGGCCGTATTTTAAATAGTAAAAAGGTGTTTTTTCTTCCTTATATTCCACCTCGTCATCTGCCACGGTTGTTTGCAGCTTGGGGTCCCAGTTGACGATGCGCGCACCCCGGTAAATCAGGCCAAGGTCGTACATTTCTTTGAATGCGGTGTTTACCGCAAGGCTTCGCGCATTATCGAGTGTGTAGGCTTCCCGCGACCAGTCGGCGGATGCGCCCATTTTTTTTATCCGGTTGATGATGGTATCGTGACTTTCCTTTGCGAAGCGCTCGACGCGCCGGAGGAACTCATCTCGCCCGAGGTCATGCTTTGTTTTTCCTTCTTTTTTATAAATCTCATCT
>CAZOFN010000091.1:1187-3135 GCA_964579195.1 uncultured Candidatus Saccharibacteria bacterium
CATCTTCAACCTTTGACTGGGTGGCGATGGCAGCATGGTCAGTACCGGGGAGCCAGAGTGTTTTAAAACCTTGCATTCGCTTGAACCGAATCAAAATATCCTCAATAGCAAGCATGGCCGCATGCCCCATATGAAGTGTCCCCGTGACGTTCGGTGGAGGAAGGACAATGGAAAAGCTTTTTGTCCTTTGTCCTTTGTCCTCAGTTCTTGGCAACTTGTCGGGATTAAAAAAGCCGGATGACTCCCAGCGTTTGTATATCGCATCCTCGTAGTCGCTCGCGTTATAGGCTTTCGGCAGCTCTTTTTTGCCTTCGGGGGTTGCCATTTTTCCAAATTTTCTATACAGCTAGGTTACCATATCAAAAAGGCGCTTTTTCGGGGAGGGCCTAACTATGGGTAGGGAAGTTCCCATTGCCTACGCGATCGCAGAAGCTATCCAACAGCTCGGGGGGCCATGCGGGGTAAAACGGTGCCCGCTCAATCCCGGCGAGCAGTGGCGTCCTGGGCGCTGTTCAATCGAGGAGTGCCCTCGCCTGGGACCCCGGGACTAGGCGAGGCGTGCGCCGGGGTCGGCGCGGAGTCCGAGCGGACTCCGCGCCGCTTTGCTTTTTCGGAAAAATACGGCAGTTGCAATCATCAGGGCATTATCCGTTGTCTCAGAGATTTCCGGAAGAAGAAGATTCACATTAGGCAGGTCATATCGAGTTGTCTCTGCAAGTTTTTTTCGGAGCAGCTTGTTGGCTGCCACTCCCCCGCCGAGAGCCAATGTTTTCACCTTGAACTGTTGTGCCGCGCGCATTGTTTTTGCAACAAGCACCTCTACGACGGAGTTTTGAAACTCAAATGCGACCGCAGCTCTAGTTTTTTGAGAGAGTTTTATTTCGTGAAGGAGATATAATACCGCAGTTTTCAAACCCGAAAACGAGAAATTAAAGTCCTTCGAGTTTATCATAGGCCGGGGGAGGCGAAGGCTGAAGGCTGAAGGCTGAAGGCTAAAAGATTTAGACTTTAGACTTTGACCTTTATACTTTTCTGCAAGTGTCGACACTGCCGGTCCGCCAGGATACCCAAGCCCCAAGAGTCGCGCGACCTTGTCGAACGCCTCGCCCGCCGCATCATCCAGCGTTTCACCAATGATTTGATACTTCAGATGTCCCTTCATTAGCACTAATTCCGTGTGTCCGCCTGAGACAATCAAGACGAGTGCGGGGAAAGTCAATGTTTGACCCCGGAGCACGTTCACGTAAATATGCCCCTCGAGGTGGTTTACCGGAATCAGGGGTTTCTTCCAGAGCAGTGAAAGCGCTCGCGCAAGGTTAACGCCTGTCCAGAGCGCAGGAGCCAGCCCCGGTCCGTACGTCACTGCAATTGCATCAATCTTTGGCACGACAAGTTTTGATACTGCTTTCAAAAAATTTTTCAGCAGTTCCGGCTCATGGCCAAAAATAGAATTAAGAATCAAGAGTTTGGAATTAAGCAGTTTCTGATTCTTTGTCCTTTGTCCTTTATCCTTTATCCTTAGCAACTTTGCCTCTTTCAGTGCTTGCAGTAAAACTGGTACGAGGTTTTTCTGATGTTCCCTCTTTGCCAGATTCGGTACTACTCCGCCGAATTTCGCGTGCAGTTTCACCTGCGATGAGACGATGTTGGAAAGCACACGGAATTTCGGGCTCTGTCTTGTCCCGGTTGCCTCCAGTAGCGCGATCGCGGTTTCATCGCAGCTGGTTTCTATGGCAAGTATTCGCATGCTTGTTTCTCCGAAGCTGAGGATAGTGAATGGAGCGAGAGAGGAACGGACGTATTATAGCGGCAATTTGCCGCAGGGCAATGTTCGGGGTATAGTTTCTACGTCGTTTTCCTTAATTCTCACTTCTGAATTCTTGAATCTATCATTCGGCCCCATCGTCTAGAGGCCTAGGACATGGGCTTTTCAAGCCCAGTACATGGG
>CAZOFN010000092.1:0-3046 GCA_964579195.1 uncultured Candidatus Saccharibacteria bacterium
GGAAGCATCTCTTGTTCGGTTCGGGGCTATCCGCATGGCGCGCAATTCATCGCGCTCTGCGCGGATGCCCCCGGCCATAAACAGGGGGAGAAAGGAGGGCCCATGAAAAAGGCTCTCGTTTTCATCGCTGTCTTCGCGGCGCTGCCCGCGCTGGCCGCGGACACCACTGAAAAGGTGGATCCTCCCATTAAAGACGGAACGTGCCACGTCTATGGTCTGTTCGCTGACGGGCGGATCGAACTTACGGCCGTCCAAGTTAAGGACGGCCGTATCGTCCAGCCTATCGACTTCACGGTCGAGGATTGGATGTGGTGCACCGTTCCATGGTTGCCACCACGGCCGCGTGCTGCTGGCTGAGGCGGTGAGGAGTCGAGGCTGATGTTCGCGCGATGCGGATACCGGCCTCTTCTCTATGTCAGCATAAACAAAGGATTACCCTTCGTAAAGTACGAGCCTGACGGGCAGCCGTTCCCGCCGCAGTCGAAAATCTTGGAAGGATATGAGCCGCTTCGGCGCATAAAATCTGGTGATTATCGCGCCGATTATCGCAAGTTTAATGATGTAGTCAGGTATGATATATTGGCCGGTATGAACACAGTTACCATTACCAAGACTCAATACGAAGCCTTGAAGAAACAGGCAACCGCGTACCAACGCATCGTTTCGGCTGCGCACTCTGATTTGTTTGGTCCTCCTCCCACACACGATGTGCGGAAGGTCATCGCGGATTTTCGGAAGACAAAGCGGTATTCGAAAGAATTCTTGAACAGTCTAGGGAAAGGCCTAAGCCGCTCGTCGCATTTCCGAAAGTGACAAATGCAGACAAATGCATGTTGATTCTTCCGCTCCGGGGAGATTTGCAGAAGTATCTCGAGAGACACAACCTGGTGCGGAAATTTGCAAAGCAGAAGAGACTTTTGGAAGAGAATATTTTCCACCCTGGGCTTAATAAGGATTGATCGTCCTTTTTGTAGGACGGATGAACGCCTGCCCGGGCTGTTGACAACTGCTCTGGGGAGCGTCTAATGAGTGTAAGTTTCCCATTGCCGGTCTGGCCTTGAGCTCCCGACCAAGAGAAACTCAAGGCCGGGCCCGTGAATGGCCCGCCAGCCTGCCCAAGAAGCAGGCAGGTAGTTCTTTCAGACTCCTCAAAGCCAAGTGGCGAGAAGCACCCTTTGTTCGGTTCGGGGCTATCCGCATAGCGCGCGATTCATCGCGCTCTGTGCGGATGCCCCCGGCCATAAACAGGGGGAGAAAGGAGAGGATCATGAAAATCCTCCCCGGGCTGTTCGCAGTTCTTCTGGCCGCGAGCGTGCTCGCGGGGAACTCTCCCCCGCCGCCGGCTGCCGGGCCGGCTACTCATCCACTGCCCCCGCAGTGGAAAAAGTATGAACTTTGCAAGGGATTCAAACACCTTGCAAGGTAGAACACGGGGGGCCTTCGGCAAGCTCCCCAGCCTTCTTTTTATTCTACATTCGTATACACATCCTCGACGTCATTGTACACTTGCGGTTATTCAGCCACAACAATTTACAGTGCGTAAAAGGCGTTACTATGTAGACATTATATGCAGTTGCGACTGCAAAGGTTGCTAGTATTTTTCGCTTTGTGCGGGGCGTTTGGAGCGACGGCATGGGCATCAAGTTTTAATTTTACTATTTCGGATTCTCACGCGCTTCTTGCACAGGCAAGCGACGGAAGTGCTGGAGCACAAAGCAAATCGGGTACGCCTGTTACGGGCTCAAATAAACAGTGTCCTGCGTCAGTGGAGAATCAAAAATATAATAAGGGTAAGCCTAAATACCCATCTACTTATGTTGAGGGTGAAACCACAGTGCAAAACCTGTATGGGAAGCCGTGCTACGAACTCTCGGGTACGATTTTTGTGCAGGGCGCCTGCGACGACGCGGGCCGCTGCAAAGGCGAACAATATATGGGGCAGGACGGGAAGCTGCATAAGATTGACGATCTCGAAACAAATAAGGCGTACCAGGATTTGATGGATGCGCACAAAAACGGAGATACCGATGCGATTAGGCAGGCGGAAGATACCATAAAGACCCTGAAAGAAGAGTCTGGATATTATAAATCGCAGCAAACACTGACAGAGCTGGGGGAGAAGCTGGAACAGGCCGAATTGAGTGGAGATGATGCAGCAACTGCTCGAGCCAAAGAGGAATTCGATCAAGCATTAAGGGTCTATGAGTCGGCTTACGGCAGATTTATTTATAATGATGGCGAACTGCAACACTTTGGTTTTCGCACTCCTACAACTGGGGATATTATCCCGGACCCATCCACTCCATCCGTCCCTCCCACCGCGCCACCTGCGCCTCCAGCAACAGGAGGAGGACAATCCTCGGGCAACACTCCTGGCTACACCCCGAGCGGCTCGGCGAACACTCCTCGATCGACACTCACTCCTTCTCCGCAACTCGGTAGCAGTCCGTTCAATCTCGGCTCTCTCTTTGGGGGCGGTGGCGGAGGTGGCGGTGGTTCTCCTTCGGGAGGTACGATTGCGTACGCGCCACAGGGTGATCCTGGATACTACAATCGAAACTTTGAAAGTGTTGATGCGCAAATCACCTTCCCCAAGGCGCAGCCATCGCCGGGAGACATCCTCGCGCGCCTTGCGCAAAACACGCGGCGTCAGAGGAGCGAGGTCATGGCAGATTCGCTCGAGGGCCGCGGCATCTTGAACAGCGGTGTTCTAACGGCGCTCAACAACATCGTGAGCCCCGTCGGTGATTTCGTCAAATCGGTCTTTTCACCGGAAGCATCTCAATCCTCTTTCGGCGTAACAGACGAGGCGTTATTCATCGAGCGGCAAAATCTTCCTCCTCTTGAGCGCGGGCGGCTTGTGCTCACGCTCGCCGCCGACGATTCACTCGTTCCCGGAGATCCGACAAGCATTGCCAACTTGCCGAGACCTCAATATGAGGCGTTCGAGTCCATCCCCGAATCGAGCCGCGCGTGGGTCGAGAACGCGCCGCGCTCTGCGGACGAGATAGAAAGAATCGGGAGCGCTCCGCTCTCATACGGCCGG
>CAZOFN010000093.1:0-703 GCA_964579195.1 uncultured Candidatus Saccharibacteria bacterium
GCCTTTCTAATTTCGCTTCTCATAACGTTTCCATACGCTTTGTATTCAGTTGAGAAATATCTCCGGCCGGCGCTGTATCCGAAAGAGCGAAAAGTGATTTATACATTCGCGCTCCCCTCGCTCATTCTCTTTTATCTCGGCTGTGCCTTCGGATATTTTATTATCATACCCGCCACATTCTCTATTCTGTACTCCTTTGCCGGGCCTATCGGCGTAACTCCATTCTTCTCTCTGGACTCATTTATCTCTTCGGTCTTTCTGCTCACCATGAGCGTCGGGGTCATATTTCTTCTACCGGTCATAATGATACTGCTCACAAGGCTTTCTCTAATTCCGCACGAGTGGTGGTTACGGCACTGGAGGGGGGCGATACTGGCTTCTCTCATCTTTTCTGCGGTGATTACGCCGGACGGAAGCGGCGTTACCATGGTTTTCTTATTTATTCCGCTTATGCTGCTGTATGGAACAGGCGCGGCCTTAAGTAAGACTTAAGTAAGAACGGGTGAGATTGGACCGACCTATTCTTCTACGACGCCCTGAATAAAGACATGGCCGCTCTTCGTCAAACATTTGTCCGGCGCGTCCGGGAGCGGAGAATTCCCCGCGGCAACACATTCATCGTAGTTAGTTATAGAGGGCTCGTCTTCTTCACTATCTTGCGGGGCCTGGCTTTGGGAAGGCGCGGCGGGCACAATCCGCGCCC
>CAZOFN010000093.1:713-2867 GCA_964579195.1 uncultured Candidatus Saccharibacteria bacterium
GCCTCGCGGGATTGAGACCAGAAGAACACCAGGGCGGCGGCGGCTACGGCGAGAATGACTGCCATCCATGTGTTTGAATTCATATGTTTTCAATTATATAGCTGTTTAACTTCGTTAGCACTCAAAGCTCTGTTGTAGATGCGCACGTCGTACGCAAACAAAACCTAACCTATGCGCCAAACTCAATTTCCTTAAGTTCGCCTTTTCTTTCTTGTATCTTACTCAAGGAATCCAGGGCGAACTTTTTATACTCCTGCGCCGACCCAAATTGCTCTAGAATAATATCTTTTTTACAAAAGTCAGCGGCACCCGATCCCTTTTTCCCCCTTGTATATTCGTCCCAACTACTCCGCACCAACTTGGAGGCCGAGCCTCCAAGTTGGTGCACGCGCCAGTTCAAATTGACGTACGCGCTTAGGTGCAAAAGATATTCGTTTGAGTCAACGTGAGCGTCCTTAAATTTCCCTTGGAAAAGAGCGCCGCTGCGCTTGTAGCGCTCATTGAAGTACATCGTATACCCCGTGGCAAGACGATGCATGAATTTTTGTATTCCCTTCTCCACTATTTCTTCAAGAATAAAGTGATAATGATTCGGATTAAGGCAATAGCAGATGATGTTCACAAGCGGCTTCTTGGGTAACAAGTTTGCTGACTTGGAGGCCGAGCCTCCAAGTTGGTGAAAGGCGTTTTCGTAGATGCTGCCAATCGGTTCAATTGTATTAAACTCTTTTATGCTTTGTAAGAATCTCTGCACGTCAAACAAGCACTCAAAAATAGTCCGCTTATCAACCCCGCGATTATAGACATGGTAAAATTCGCCGACAGAAAAAATGGTCTTCCTCATCCCGCCATCTTACCACTTGGAGGCCGAGCCTCCAAGTGGTTTGAACCTCCAAGTGGTTTTTCATCACCTGCCCATGTTGTAGAGCTGTCTCACCTCCGCCGCCGACAAAACTCGACTATAGACTCTCACATCATCCACTTGTCCGTTGAAATAGGGCGTTCCGGCCTCTAATGGGTTTCCGCCGATTGTAAGCGTCCTAGCATTAGTGCCAGTTATAGTACCATGCGTAAAGTTGGTCGTGCTGGTAACGAAGTTTCCATCCAAATACAGCTTCATGGTGCCTGTGCTTCGTTGAAATGTCCCTGTTAAGTGATGCCACGCATTGGTATTATTAATCAAAGGTGTGTCAATCTCGTGGTTGATACCGTTGTTATCTTTAACTACAAAACCATACGACGTGCTCGCTGTGGAGGTCGCGATGAGCCCACAATTAGTACAACCAACAATGACCTGTTTACTAGCGCCTGCCGCAGTGGTACTGGGCTGTTTGACCCACGCAGACATTGACCAGTTATCAACAACATCTCTGTTAAAGAAATCAGCAGGGAGTAACGTGGTTTTCGCATACTGGTTAACTCCATTGAATGAAAGTGCCTGCCCAATTTTGCCTGCGACGGTGGTTGTAGAAGTAAAATTGGTGAGATAAGCAGTAGCTCCTTGCGAAGAAGAGTCGGTAACATTTTTGATGAGGTTCGGACCGTCAAAGGTCCAGTAGCCGACGAGGCCGGAGGTTAGAGAAGTAACGGGCGAGACGGCGAACTTGGCGGCGCCCATGTTATACAACTGCTTCACCTCCCCCGCCGACAGCACGCGGTTGTAGACGCGGACGTCGTCTAGGGAGCCAGCGGGCCCGAAGCCACCGCCGTAATAATTCCCTATACCTCTATTAGTAGCACCGCTATTATCACTTATCGCGGCTGTCATTGCTGGAGCTCCGACTGCTACGCCATTTGAATAAAATCTGGCATTCACATGGTCATAGGTTACTGCGACGAATGTCCATTGATTGGCTGTGAAAGCATAATTATTAGAATATTTAGTTGTAGAATCCGCAGAAAAACGAAGCGTATCGGTACGTCCGCTACCGTCGCTTCTGTCCATACCAAAGATATATCCTTTACCATTTCCAGCATTCTGCATGTAAGCTATGTAGTAGGTCATTGGATTAGTTGTGGGGTTGAACTTAACCCAAGCGGTAACAGTCACGTTCCCCGTTATAGCAAGAGACGAACCTGCAGCACTGACAATAACCCTATCGTTCACTCCATTAAACTTCAACCCCTGCCCAATCTTCCCCGCCACGGGCGAGG
>CAZOFN010000094.1:0-2854 GCA_964579195.1 uncultured Candidatus Saccharibacteria bacterium
TGCAAGATAACGGCGGCGCTCATCCAAGGGCGTGGACGCCCTAGCGGAAATGCCCGAGGCGCGAAGCCGATGCGCTTGCCCCCAGAGCCCGCGCGAGTACGCGCGGGCTCTCCCACCCATGCGCGCGCGAAATCCCCGCCGTGGCAGAGTCAAAGCACGGCGGGCTCCCTTATTTAATCTCTTCCGATATTTCTTTTGCCTCGGTCTTATCTATCTCAAGCATCGGGAAGCAGCTCGGTAGTTGGGTGACCTTGATCGCAGAAACTCCTCGTTGTTGTGCAAAGCCATATGCGAAGTCAACGATGCTCGCTTTTCCGAGAAGAACTGCAATGAGATGCGCGCACGTGAGAAGATTATTGGGTCGGCCAGCGGACTTGCTATAGGACTTTCCTTTCGTATTCAGGTTTTTCTGATATTTCACATCTTCGTTCAGCGCAATCGTCTCGAGATATTGCAAGAAAACCTCAAGAGGGACATTAAACATAGATGGGATGTCTTTCGTTATCTCTGCGAGCACTATTTCGCTAGGCACATAAACAACCCTATTGTTTTCACTCTTATGATCGAGCATTAGCGCGGAGCGCGCCAAAAGACACCCGAGCAATTCAAGGGAGTACCTACTCTTATTCGACATATGTTCAAGCTCGTGGAAGATATCGCCGAAACTAGCGCTCTTTTCCTCAAATACGCCACCCTTACGGATGAACGGCCACATGTCGAATGGGTTCGGATTTTTGCGCTCTGTTTCCTTTCCCGGCTTTCCAACGCCTACTTCGTATCCGTGGCCAGACCAAAGAACGTGGTGCAGCATCTTACTTCGAGAGGGTCCACCCGGGAGCAGAACCGCGTCCTCGATGCTCTTCATTCGGAGGGCTTTTGTGGCCTTGATCTCGGTGGGGTCAAGTTGTAGGATTTTGGTAAGTTTCTTTGACATGAAAATGTGGATAAGTCGATCTTGATCAAAACACGCTTGTTTGATAGGATTTAGACATGTCCCGTACTTCAAACCATACAACACGCAAAAAGACCTCGCAACAACCGCTTCGCGTCGTTGAATTATTCGCGGGTGTCGGAGGGTTCCGATTGGGACTCTGCGGCACAGGGAAAAAACGCAATAAAGATTTTGAAACCGTTTGGTTCAATCAATGGGAGCCATCTACAAAGCGACAACACGCCCATGAAGTTTACACCTCTCGTTTTCAGGCGGACAAGAACGAAGTGAGGGAATATTCGAATATGAATATTTCGGAAGCAGTGAGGGCCGCACAATGTGGCGAGTTCAAATTTCCAGATCACGATGTACTTGTCGGCGGATTCCCGTGTCAGGATTACTCTGTCGCTCGAACGTTAAGCCAGGCAGCTGGTATCGCAGGGAGAAAAGGAGTGTTGTGGTGGGAGATCAGGAATATCCTCGAACTAAAAAAGAAAGAGAATAAGCCCGTAAAATATCTTTTCCTCGAAAATGTTGACCGCCTTTTGAAATCGCCAGCAAGTCAGCGTGGGCGGGACTTCGCCATTATGCTCACTACCCTCGCCGATCTTGGCTATGCTGTTGAGTGGCGCGTTATCAATGCCGCCGATTATGGGATGCCTCAGCGACGTCGGAGGATATTCATCGTCGGCTACCACATATCGAGTCCATTGTATGAATTGATGAGCGTGAGCGACCCGCACCATGTACTGATGAAGAAGGGGGTGATTGCCTCCGCGTTTCCGGTAACACCGAAAAGCGCCTCGGTCGATGTCGGTTCGCTCATCGGAAGCTATGCTGATATTACCGAGAGGTTTAACTCGGAGAATCCGAGCACAAGTCCTTTTCATTCGGCCGGGGTGATGCGTGGCCGTCAATTTCACACCATGCCTGTTCTTGCTTCGCACAAGGATGAGCAAAAGACCTTGGGCGATATTCTTTTAGATGAGAAAAATATCCCAGAAGAGTATTTCGTCAATGGAGATATGAGCCGTTGGAAGTATCTTAAGGGAGCGAAGAGCGAGCCACGGAGAGGCACAAATGGTTTTGAATTCCTGTACACAGAGGGGTCGATGGTTTTCCCTGATCCACTTGATAAGCCCTCAAGGACTATCGTTACGGGTGAGGGAGGTAAAACACCCTCTCGATTCAAACATGTTGTCAGGACCCCGTCCGGGCGCCATCGCCGTCTAATGCCCGTTGAACTGGAGCGTCTCTGCATGTTCCCCGATGACCATACGGATCTCCCGGGAATTTCCGATGTGCGCCGCGCTTTCTTTATGGGGAACGCTCTGGTTGTGGGTGTTATAGACCGTATCGGTAAAGCACTTGCACGACTTCACAAGCACTCAGTCGAGCATGGTTTGGATGCGTTGCAAAATCCGACCCCGTCCCCGCTCAGTCCTAAGGCGGCAAGTCCAAATAGTAAGAGAGCGCCAGCCACTCTTTTTTAGTTCGTGACTTTTTCGCGCATCGCGTAATTTATTCGTCGCGATCTTGTTCCGCCAAAAGGCGCGATGCGTTTTTGGTAGTTTCGGTTTGCAATACGGACAACCGTGCCAAAAACAGCCGTTCACGAATATCGCCAATTTCTTTTTTGAGAACGCAATATCGGGTTTGCCCGGAACATTTTTCGGATGTAGCCGATATCTATTTACCCCGGCAGAAAGTAGTATTTTCCGCACCAACAATTCCGGCTTCGTGTTCTTGGCCCGTATCGCGCTCATTGTTCGCGATATCCTTTCGTTCGCGGGCATCGGTGCTCTTCCATCACGGATGTATTTCATTCACCCTATGTTCGCACAGAACGAATCTTGGAACCAACCTCGCCCCGCCGCCATTCAATTTTGCATTCCCAACGAGAAAAAAGAACAGAATGGATTT
>CAZOFN010000095.1:0-2854 GCA_964579195.1 uncultured Candidatus Saccharibacteria bacterium
AGGGCGTTGCCACCGCATCCATTGGAAGGATACTTGTCTCTCGCGGATTTCGCGTCACTGCGGTAAAGATTGATCCCTATCTCAATGTAGACGCCGGCACGATGAACCCCGTTGAACACGGGGAAGTTTTTGTCACGGACGACGGCATGGAGACCGACCAGGATGTCGGAAACTATGAGCGATTCTTGGACGCCAGTATCCCCCGCGAGAACTATATGACGTCCGGGTCGGTGTATCAGGCGGTCATCCAGCGCGAAAGGAATTTGGAATACGGCGGGAAGTGCGTCCAAATCGTGCCGCACATTCCTGAGGAAGTAATCCGCCGGCTTGATCGAGCGGCGGCAAAGGCCAAGGCCGATTTTGTCGTGGTGGAAATAGGCGGCACAGTGGGGGAATACGAAAACATTTTGTTCTTGGAGGCGGCGCGCATGATGCACCTGGAGCGTCCCGGCCACGTTCTTTTTGTGCTCGTTTCGTATTTACCGATTCCTTCTATAATCGGCGAGATGAAGACGAAGCCGACGCAGCATGCAGTGCGGGCCATGAGTACGGCAGGTGTCCAGCCTGACATTATTCTCGCTCGGTCCGTGTATCCGCTGGATGAGCCGCGTAAAAGGAAGCTTTCGGTCTTTTGCAACGTTCGTGAAGAGGACGTGATTTCCGCGCCTGATGTCTCTTCAATTTATGAAGTTCCGCTGAACTACGAAAAGGACGGCCTCGGGAATCGCATCCTCGAAAAATTCAACATGAAGCGGAAGGCAAACGGCAAGATGGAGCCGTGGGCGAAAATGGTGCGGCGCTCCAAAGGGGTACGCATACCTCTTCGGATCGGCATTGTGGGAAAGTACTTCGGCACGGGCGCTTTTACTCTTTCCGACTCGTATATTTCCGTCATTGAAGCGGTCAAGCATGCTGCGTGGTCGGAAAATCGGAAGCCCGAAATTACTTGGCTCGACGCGGAAGCGTATGAACGCGAGCCGCGGGCGATTGTTGAACTGAAAAAGTTCGATGGCGTCATCGTGCCGGGGGGGTTTGGCGCGCGCGGCGTTGGGGGAAAGATCAAGGCGATCGAGTTCTGCCGCAAAAACAGGATTCCGTACTTGGGTCTTTGCTACGGCATGCAGTTAGCAGTTGTCGAGTTCGCGCGGAATGTCTGCAAATTGAAGGGCGCTCATACCACTGAAATTGATTCCAAGACTCCGTATCCGGTAATTAACACGTTACCGGAACAGCTGATGTATATTCAGGAGCGAAAAATGGGAGGCTCTATGCGTCTTGGCGCCTATACCTGTGAACTCCGTAGGGGAACGAAAGCCTACGCAGCATACGGCGCCCCGATGATTTCTGAGCGTCACCGGCATCGCTACGAAGTTAATAATGAATATCGCGATAAATTTGAAAAGAACGGCCTCGTCGTTTCCGGTCTCAATCCAGAACGAAATTTAGTGGAGATTATGGAACTCCGCGGGCATCCGTTTTTCATGGGGACACAGGCGCATCCTGAGCTAAAGTCGCGCCCGCTGCACCCGCATCCACTTTTTCTTGCGTTCGTTCGTGTCGCTAAGAAGGTGAGAGGGAAGAAGAGGTAAATATAGTTTTACGATTCTATACAAGTCAACGCTATAGCGAAGTATTGTCTATAAGTTATCATTGGAAAGTCACAGGCTTCCGTATGTAAATTAAGTGGTGTTTTACGACCTGGCTTAAAATCAGTATTATATAATCTGCTTGCCCCCATAGCTTAGTGGTAAAGCAACGGCCTTTTAAGCCGCTGATCTAGGTTCGATTCCTAGTGGGGGCACCAGATTTCGCGACAAAAGATTCGCTATCCATGCGGGTTTTTTGTTTCAAAAATGACGAGCCTCAAGAGAACTCGAACTTTAAGCTAAATCATCTTCCTTGCGACGACAATTCTGGCGGTGTGACTTGAGGGTCTTTTTGAAGCGTTCAAGGGCTTCTGGATCACTCTGGATCCGCTCGTAAATCTCAAGGATAACCTCAAGGTATTCCTCAAAGCGCTTCTCGGCGTCTGCAAGGTACTTTCTCGGGACGTACCAAAAAGCTCCCTCGAACGAGGGTCGATGTTTGTGTGGCATAGAATGCCACATTATCGCACATGGGTCTTTAGCACTCTTGACCGGCAACTGCCAAACTCTACAATAGTGATGTCAATGAAAGGTCGGGTTTCAGAAAATATGATAAAGACATATGAGCGAAGATACTTACAGTGTGAACGTATTTTGTAGTAATTGTGACTTGAGGGGATCAGTAAACATTCCGAGAGGGGTAACTGTCGAGGAGCACAAGTGCGAGCAATGTGGCAATGTCACTTTGGGTAAAGTCCACGAACCGGTTAGGCTTACGCCAGACATACCCAACTACCTCTAGATCATGGGTAAGGTAGTCCCCAATAATCAGTCAGATAATCAGAGAGACATTGAGGCGGTTGCGGCGCAAGCAAGTGATTTGGAGCGCGCGAAGCTGGAATTAGCAGAGAAGCTCGGTAGCAAAAACCAGAAATATGTCAGGTTTGTTCTGGCGGCGCTGGGCAGTGTCCCATGGGTTGGAGGACTGTTAGGGGCGATGGCTGGCCTGAGCTCTGAGAAAGACCAGGATAAAGTAAATGAGTTTCAGAGGTTATGGCTGGAAGAGCATAAAGCTAAGATGAAACTTCTAGCAGGGACAATTCAGGAGGTGCTATCACGTCTTGATGGTTTCGGAGAAGATGTCCAACGCAGAATCGAGTCACAGGAGTATCTAACATTGGTACGTAGGACATTCAGGTCATGGGATGAAGCTGATACGGACGAGAAGCGCCAAATGATTAAGCAACTCCTTACTAACGCAAGAGAGA
>CAZOFN010000096.1:0-2760 GCA_964579195.1 uncultured Candidatus Saccharibacteria bacterium
TCGCTGAGAGCCTCTGGTTTGCGGCACAAGGATGGGACGTCATCAACATGACCCAATATCCCGAGTGCTACTTCGCGCGGGAGCTTGGACTATGCTATGCGACCATCGCTACGGTGACTGACTATAATGCTGGCGTTGACCTGTCTTTCGATATCCAGGACCCCTCCCACCTTGAGGAGATTAAGAAGATCTTCTGGGAAAATGTTGTGACAACAAGATCCCTCTTGGTGCGGATCATCCGGACAACCGCAACAGGTTTGTTCTGTAAGTGTGCAGCATCGTTCGTCAAAGCGTACTACGTCGATGCGTAATGCCGATGTACCCCCATTCCTAAAAAGGAATGGGGGCGTTGTCTTTATAAAACTTTTTACTTGCTAAATCCTTTCATATTTGTTAGGAACAATGTAGTTCGAAGGCTTGCGGTTCATTCACAAAACGCATAATGTTTCAGGTGTTAAGGAGGTATATCCATGTTGAGAGTAGCAGACATCTCGAAGAGCTATGGGACGCGAGAGATTCTCGCGGGAATTTCGTTTGGTTTCGAAAAAGGTCAGAAATCTGCTCTTGTTGGACCGAATGGAAGTGGGAAGACCACGCTTCTCAAGGTCCTTGCGGGGATTGAACAGCCCGACTCGGGATTAGTAGAAGTGAAAAAGGGGGCGTGTGTAGGGTATCTTCCGCAAGACACGAGCTTGGCGGTGGACAAACCGATCGGTCAGCATCTCCGTGAAGTTGTTGGGCTGGATTCTTTGGAAAAAGAGTTAGCCCTCTTGCAAGCCGATCTAACCGACCCCAAGAAAAAAGCCCGTTACGAAGAAGTAGTTGCAATCTACGAGAAGCTCGGTGGTTATACTTTTGACCACCGTATAGAAGTTATGCTTTCTGGTTTCGGGCTTGATGCTTTGGGTCCGGAGCGCTCCCTGACAGAACTTAGTAGCGGTCAGAAGAGCAAAGTGATGCTCATCGGGATTCTCCTCAAAGGCGTTGATCTTCTTTTGCTCGATGAGCCGACAAATAACCTTGATCTTCCAGCGCTCATCTGGCTGGAAGATTTTATCTCGCGATCGGATGTGGCGGTGATTGTGGTTTCTCACGACCGGAAATTCCTCGATAAGGTCGTGGATAGGGTGATGGAACTTGACCCGGCCACCCACAGCGTCTCCATTACAGGAGGTACCTACAGCGATTTTCTGCTTCGGAAGGCGAAAGAGAGGGAAAGGCTGAAACTGGCCTTTCGACTCCAACAGGAAGAGATCGGTCGACTGATGGAACAGATTCGTGCCAAGCGCATGGCCGCAGAGCGGGGGGCGAGATTTCAAGGCACAGACAAAGATAAGTTTCTCCGCGGTTTCAAGCGTGATCGAGCGGCAAAATCAGCTCGCTCTGCAAAGGCCATGGAGAAAAGGCTCGAGCGGATGGAGAGAGTAGAAAAGCCAATTGAAAAACCGCCTCTCGAAATTCCACTTTCCGCTCAGGAGCACCATGCTAGCTGCGAAATCACCCTTTCTAAAGTAGTTGCCGGTTACCCGAAGTTCCGAATCGGCCCAATCTCCCTGCGCATTGACTACGGCAGTCGAGTAGGGATCATGGGTCTGAATGGTTCCGGAAAGTCAACACTACTCAAAGTTATCGCCGGCCACCTCCGCCCCGTAGATGGAGAAATGAATCTAGGGTCCGGAGTGATAATCGGCGATATGATGCAGGAGCATGAAAGTCTTCCCCGCGACCAAACCCTCTTTGACTTTTTGGCTTCGAGAACCGACCTTGATCTTGAAGAGTACGAAATCTATTCGGTTCTCGTGAAGTTCGGTTTGGATCGGGACCAGGTTAAGAGCGAAATTGGCACGCTAAGTCCGGGCGGGCGAGCGCGTTTACTCCTTGCTCTCTTCGCATTGTTGTCGGTCAATACGTTGCTTCTTGACGAGCCGACAAATCACTTGGACATCGAAGCTCTGGAGGCTCTCGAAGAAATGCTCCAGGGTTATACAGGGACAGTGGTTCTTGTTTCCCATGACCGATACTTCATAGAGAAGGTCGGTCTCAACACTGCCTACCTTATGGTGGACGGTAAGCTCTCGAAGCTTCCGGACTACCGCGAATATATCAAAGCCGCAGAGCAGAAAGCAAGAAAACTGCTCCGGTTGCTGTAGTGCAGGGCTTCACCTGACATTTGTCGCAAAACGCGCTCCGATCTTGATCGGAGCGCGTTGTATTTTAGGCTGTGAATTTTCCCCTTAAATTAAGGCGGGGATTTGATCCTTCTGCAGGTTCAGGCCGTTCGAGGCTCTGACTAAAAGTTCCATTTCACTCAGGCTCTGGAAGAGATCAATACTGAGATTGCCGAAGTATTGATTTTGGGGAAAAACTGTGGTATAGATGAAGTAAGTTCATCAAATCTTAAGGGCTGAGAGCCCAGGGAGGGAAACGAAATGCGGTATGTTGCGCTGCTCTTGGCGGTTGCACTCGCCATCGTCTCCTTCGCTTGGGCACCGGCCCAGGCACAGACAGTTCAGGAAGTCTGCCTCTTTGCCTTGCGAGGTGACCGGCTTCCGCAGGTGGCGCTGGTGACGACAAATACCAAGGTTGCGCGCGTAGCCAGGTGGTTTACAGTGAAGGCAACACGGCCATTCACGGCGACGTGGATCACGGGTGACCTTCTGGACCTAGTAGCGAGCCCCCAGTTCCAGATCGAAGTCTCCTTACCGGGGAGGCGTGTCGTTCGCGAGAAAGGGAAGGATAAACTCGAAGCCTTTCCAGGAC
>CAZOFN010000097.1:0-2727 GCA_964579195.1 uncultured Candidatus Saccharibacteria bacterium
CTTTACAGCCGTGGCTTCTTTACAGACGGGGTTCCGTGGAGCGGAACCCCGCACCGAAAGCCATTCGTCCATGAGCTTACGCCAATGGCTTTCTGGTGCGTGGGTAAAAAAAGGCCGACCCTGTATAGGCCGACCATTTACGTTGTATGAGATTTCCTATTATTACCAATAGGAAATCTCAACCTGTACAGGTCCCCCAGTGCCAGACTTCAGTTGACACTGGCGGAAGAAGGTGGACGTTGGAAAGCGAGGCGTCCACTCCCCGCCACCGCCCTTTTTCCTGTACTCCTTCCCGCCAAACCGCAGAATCAACTCGTCCTCACTTCCCAGAGGAGAAATATTGATGGGACGCGGTTTAATACCAACTTCGATCCACTTCGTCCCCACTGTGTAGGGTTTAACCTCCTTCGGAGGACCCCAAGAGGAAGAAGCCACTCCTCTCTCCTGAGAAGTGACACCGGAGTTGACTGCTGGCGATTCACGAAGAGAGAGACGAATCCGCTCTCTCTCTTCGTCAAGTTTTGCGAGTTGCCTCCGGACATTCAGAAGCTCCGTACGATCTGCATCCGAAAGTAACTTGTCACGACGCAGTTTTCCCTGAAGTTCATCAAGGGTGGCGACTAGAACCTCTTCACGACTCTTAATCTCGGCCTTCTCTGTAGCGTACAAGGCCGTATGGAGCCCTAAATTCTTTTTCGGGTTTATAACATCGCTTACCCGAAAAGATGCCCACAAAGAACGCTCCTCCAGCGACTCCGCAACCCAACCAAATCTGCGGTTCAGGAAGGGAAAGAGCAACAAGTTCACGAAAAGCAAGAGGAGAGTGCCACCGATGAGCCATCGAGTAAGGCGCGGCGGGAAGTTCAGTGACCTCACCGCCAGTCCTACTAGCATGATGACGAGGAGAGTGCCAAAGATTACAGTAACGTAACCCGCTGGCACGAAAACACGAAGTAAGACCCAGGCGACCAAGAGACTGAAGACGATACCAAGAATGCGTCCAACTCGAGCCATCACGGTTCATCCTTTCAAATCAGAACGCGCGTACGATAGAAGACATTGCTCGCCTAGCAGCTTCCCAGACAACCTCGGCAAGGAGATCAATCTGGAAGAGTCGCCAGAACCGGTTAGAGTCTTGAGTACGCGGAGTTGTCGGAATCGTACTGCCTGCGGGCGGTATTGGAGCGGAAATCGTCACGCGTGCTTCCGCATCGCGCCGTCGGGTTGTCACGTCCACCCAAGCGTCGCGTACTTCCTCGCGGAACGCAATCGGTGTATACACGATTGCGGCGAAGAAGAGCCACCCGAATATTCGCCAGTGAAACCACGACCAAAATAAATTGGCGTGGCGGGGCGCCTCGGGAGTAACCTCGTTATCCATAAGACGCTCTGTCTCTTGTCCGCGCTCCCAGATATCGTATATACCCTCGGAGTAATGGGACTGTGGAGCCTCATGGATAGAACGTCCCACTTCTTCGGAGAGGATGGGGGCGCCGAATCCAAGGCAGAGACAGAAAATGCCCCAAACCAGCGTCACGAACCAAAGGGTTTCACACCGGCCATTGTTGTCAGCAAGAAGCCATCCGAGAAAGTTGGCGATTCGATTCAGGTAGCACAGTAAGAGATGCAGGAAATAACGCATCACTTCTTCCTTCCACCCCGTAGCCCAGCGAGAAATGCTTGCCAGGGGTTTGTTTCCCAAATCTCATCATCGGAAAGTCTGACATCCCGGTACCGTGGTTTTTGAGGCCGCGGCCCAAGAATAGTGATTCGTTTATTGATCGCCGTTCCGGCAACGACGAGTTCCACCTCTTCGGTGGTACGCTTGGTTGAGAGTCTGACCTCAACAAAACCGCGATTGTTCGTTGGGATTGTTTGCACGGTGGCGGAGGGACGAAGAATGCAAACCTTGCCCCGTACCCCACGTCCGTTGGCATCAACGATTGTCACAATCGCCCGTGTGACGCCTTGCGGCGTTGGATCGCTTGCGCGGATCTCGAGATCGTGCGGAACCCCGCCGCTTGGAGCAGTAATCGTCACGTGACGGGTTTGCTGGAGATGAAGGTCCGGCACGAGGATGGTCACCACGAAAACGCCGGGTCCCGGCAGGGGAACCTCAACAACCAGCTCGCTATCCGGATCAATTATGCTTGAATGGACAGGTCGCCCATCTACTTGAACGTCCAGATTTTCAGGGTTATCGTGGCCCGTGAGTCGAGCCTGAACTTTAGTAGCGAAGCCGCCACTAACAGTTCGAAAATTATCAGTGGTCTTCACCACCAACTTAGGTCGAGGGGGTTGCGGTTGTCCTTGCCAACGTTGCTGATTCATCGCAGTATTTCCCTTCAAGAGACGCGAGAGTTCTTCAACAACAAAATACGGATCATAGAACAGAGTATTGCTTCTATATTCTGTTGTCGAAGAGCTGGAAACGCACCCCAAGGCCAATCCTTAGGATTGTGTAATTTGTAGCACAAACCAATCAAAAAGTCAAGAAATTTTCACCGAACCTTGCCGCGCGGCGGGGGAGTGCGTACAATGGAACTGGAAATCAAAAAATCCAGCACCACCTTTCTGATAAAAAGTGGTGCTGGATAAAATGCCCTCGTGGCGGAATTGGTATACGCGCATGGCTTAGGACCATGTCCCGAAAGGGGTGGAGGTTCAAGTCCTCTCGAGGGCACCACGACTCGCTTTGTGCGTTGTGCCCTCGAAGCACGCAAACTG
>CAZOFN010000098.1:0-2721 GCA_964579195.1 uncultured Candidatus Saccharibacteria bacterium
TTGAGGATGTCACATTGACTACTGATGCCAATATAACAGTCGGCGGCTTCACTCTAAATGTATCGGGGTCAAGTGCTTTTGTAGAATCGATTACTGCTGGTGCTGATAATTTCTCGGTTGTTCTGAGAACCGGTTCTTCTATTAAAGTAAGCTCTTCTGACAGAGCGGATTTCACTGTTTCAGCATCTGGCGGTACGGTCAAGCGGGAGCAGGTCTGCGGTACCAACACCTCGACGCTGACGCTCAGCGAGAGCGATGACAACGTGACAGTTACTGTTACTCCCAACTCAACGTGTGATGCGGGAGGTACCTATTCAGGTGGCGGAGGCGGCGGAGGAGGAGGTATTATTACTCCCACGGTACCGGCAACGACTACTGCAGCTGCAACTCCCGCGACCCCCGCAGTACCTGCGGAGACCCCCGCCGTACCGGCAGTGCCATCGGAGGCGGCACAGCCATCAGAAGTTGCGCTCGCAGTCTCTCCAGTCTTCAACAGGACTTTGAGCATCGGTACATCCCATGCTGATGTCAAGCGTCTTCAACAGCTCTTGAACAGTAATCCTGATACGCAATTGGCATCCGATGGCTTGGGTTCCCCGGGAAACGAAACAGATTTCTTCGGAAGTCTCACGCGCGCCGCGGTTCAGAAATTCCAGGCAAAATATGGCATCGCATCAAGCGGTGATGAAGCATCTACGGGCTATGGTCTTGTAGGTCCGAAAACGAGGGCGAAACTGACGGAGGTGTTTAGCGGAGTAAGCGTGCCGGCCGAAAGCGTTGCAGAGCCTTCCCCGGTTGCTGTGGAAGTATCGCCGGTATTCAATCAATCGCTTGAGAAAGGAATGTCGCACGCTGACATAAAGCGTCTTCAGGAGCTCTTAAATAGCGACCCCGATACGCAATTAGCTTCAAGCGGTGTGGGTGCTCCCGGCAACGAAACCAATTACTTCGGATCTCTGACCGAAGCGGCGGTGCAGAAATTCCAGGCGAAGCACGGCATTGCATCAAGCGGAACTCCGGAGACAACGGGATATGGAAGAGTAGGACCGCAGACTCGCGAGAAGCTGGCGGAGATATTCAGCGCTGAATAAAATAGATAAAAAGATGTAACAACAAAGCCGCCTCGGGCGGCTTTGTTGTGAAGAAGATGAGATACATCGGTGACACCTCGGGAGTTGATTTTGAGGCATAATTGGCGGTGTGATTAGCAGTCTCACACGCGCATATATGGCATTAGCACCCCACGTCCGGCAGGTCGGATATTACCTCGTTCCGACTATCACCCTCCTGCCACAGGCGAAGCGCTGGATGGCGCAGGCAAAGGCATTCGGCCTTTCCAGAGAAGCCCGAACGCGCCTTGAGTGGTTCATTTGGCATGAGGAGAATGGAAAGAATGCTTCTCTCACGACCCGTCATTTTGGCATCTCCCGTCAGTGCTTCCACAAATGGAAGGGGCGTTTCGACGGGAAGAACCTGCGTACGCTTGAGGAGAAGAGCCGCGCCCCTTGGCATGTGCGGCAGAGGGAAGTCACACGGGAGGAGGAAGACCGCATCATCGAGATGAGGAGGGCGCATATCCGCTGGGGCAAGATGAAGCTTGCCGTGCTGTACAAGCGTATGTACGGCATCCCCATCTCCTCGTGGAAGATCCAGTACACAATTCGGAAGTACAATCTGTACTACCACCCCCAAAGAAACGCGCGCACGCAGGCCAAACGGAGGCGCGCAAAGGGGAAGAGACGCATCACCGAGCTTGCAAAGAAGCCCGTCCCAGGCTTCCTCGTCGCCCTCGACACTATTGTATTGTGGATCAATGGCCGGAAGCGGTACATCTTCACCGCAATCGATACTGTCTCAAAGATCGCCTTCGCCCGCATGTATACAACGAAGAGCTCAAAGAATGCGGCTGATTTTCTCAACCGCTTCATGTACCTCCTGGACTATGAGGTGTGGAATGCCGGACATGACAACGGGAGTGAGTTCCACAAGCATTTCCAGAGAGCGATTGAGAGGCTGCAGCTTGACGATTGGTGGTCGAGGCCCCGCACGCCGAAGGACAATCCGGTCAACGAATGTTTCAATGGAACCTTGCGCCGTGAATTTCTCGAGCTCGGGCATCTCACGGCTGACACTAAGCGCTTCAACCAAGAGGTGACCGAATGGCTCATTGAGTATGCGTTCGTGCGCCCGCACCAAGCGCTTGGATATGACACTCCATGGGAGTATTATTCAAAAGCCGCCAAACTGTCACCGATGTACTCATCTCGTGCAAGGCGTTGACTTTTTCTATGCAGATGTTATAATTCTTTTCGGTTTGCAGACCTCTCGGTCTGCTTGGCTGTTCGGCCGGTCAAAAAGCCGGCTTTGAAAATGGGGAAATCCTCAAAATGCTGACAAAAACTGAGCGAGCTATGCGTCGGGCGGCTCTTGAAGCGGCTCGACAGAAGGGGAACGGCCAACTCCCGCCGTTCATCACCGGGGGAAGGAAGCCAACACTTGCCTCCGCTCAAGGGGGCGAGAAACAGACCCCGCGGGAGGAGTTCGGCTTCGACGGCAACCACCTCACGCCCGAAGAGGCGGATGCCGTCCGTGCCGATGTTGACCGCACTGTCCGGGAACAGCGGAGCAAGGGCAACAACAATCACAAGAATAGGAAGTGATGCCTTTCCTCCCTGCACGCTTGTCACCTTGTGCCCGCGCGGTACCAACCGTCGCGGGCGC
>CAZOFN010000099.1:0-2692 GCA_964579195.1 uncultured Candidatus Saccharibacteria bacterium
TTTTATCGGTAACGAGTTTGTGGATTTTCAATACAACTCTTTCGGTGAGCGGCTGTTTTTTCTGAACGACCTGCTTAATATATCGGAGAGCTTTGAGATAGTTTTGCACCTCATAAATATCACGATTCGGAGCGTCTACCTTTTTATGGGCATAGACCGCCTCTACCTGATTGAGATTCAACTGGTTACCTTCTATATGAGTGGAACTATGCGTCATTCGAATCAATGCCTGCCGACGGAGACGCAACTCCTGTTTTGGTAGAAGCTTTGCACGCTCAATGGCCACTTTTGCCTCGGCAATTGCAGTGAGCATGCCCACGATTTTATCGGTGAGTTTGTACTGCGGTCTGAACATATATTTCTATATTACCATAGATAAAATAATCGCGCAAATATCACGCAGATAATCGCGCAAGGATATGAAGCTAGTAACAAAAAACCCGCTTGTGTTCCGGCGGGTTTTTTTAACGCGAATTTACGATGACCGCGAATCTACGACTACTACGTTTTTCCCGAAGAAAGGAATGGGGTCGTATTCTTTGAGGAGCACATATCTTCTCTCCTCACCTACGCCGTATTCCCTGTCCAGTATCCCGTGGTAATCAAGAAATTGATTGAGGCGCGCCGAGATCCGAATGCACCCTTTTGATTGGACCGTTCCCAGGGGCGGCTCTCCATTGTCCGGATCGGTCGCGTGAACGAGCAGGCGGATGTCTATCGGTTCGCCGTCTTGCTTCAGGGCGCGCTGCCAGCCAAGATCCCATACGCGGCTGCCCTTCTTGCCAAGACCCCGCCACCCTTTGCTATTCTTTGTTCCAAGAGCGCGATACGAGAAGTTGCGCGGCGAATTCTCAAAAACACCGACTGGCGTTTCAAAGTAGCCTCGCCGTTTGGGATTGCCTGTTGAGACTTTGTCGGCCCCAAGCAAAACAACCCTATTCTCTTCTTTATCCTGATCGTAAAAAGCGAGAAACGCCATTTGCGCGTCAGGATTCCTGTCAACAAGGAGAAAGAACTGCGATGAGTCAAACTTCAACTGGTCCTCACGTATGAGAAGTCCGGCTTGACACGCGACTCTCTCTCCGTAGGTAGAATCAAAAGAGATGCCCTCTACTTCGTTCGTGAAAGCGGCTTGTGCGTCGCGAAGCGGGTTATTTTGACAGGCCAAAGCAAGCCTCGCGGAACAGACAGCGACCAGCACGATAACTCTCTGCCAACGCATATATCCCCTCCTATGGAAAAGGATTCTGTCAGCGACAATACTCTCTCGTGACGGAAAAATCAATCTCATGTATTAATGATTTTTTCCGCCAAAGGCGGATCAGCCTCTGGCTGAGAGAGATAAAATGGTATAATAGTACGTAAAGATTCACTCAAAAGGTCGAACGGTTTTTGTGTTTAAAATTATGAACATGAAAAAAATCGCTATCGGGCTCGGTCTTGTGGTAGCCGTAAGCGCGGTGATGCTCGGTTTGGCTATAGCGCAAGGAGGAGAGGAAGGAAATCGAAAAATCGTTGTCTTCAGCACCGCCTTGAATGACGCGGCCAAAGATGAACTGATTGCCCACGTGGGCGGCGTGAAGTTAAAAAATCTTGATTTGATTGGCGCAAGGGCCGTGTGGCTGCCAAATAAAGCGGCTGTTCAAAGACTGCAATCTGCCGCTCATGTAGTCCGGGTTGATGAGGATGTAATCGTGTCCGCTCTTGCTCAAACTCTGCCTTGGGGCATTGATCGAATTGACGCGGAATTAGTATGGCCCGGCGGAAATACTGCTAACCCAGTCAAGGTTGGTATCATTGATACCGGTATTTCTAACAAGCATCCTGATCTTCTCGCTAATGTGAAAGGAGGCGTGAACACCATAAATTCCAGAAAGGGATGGAATGATGACAATGGTCATGGCTCTCATGTGGCTGGCACTGTCGCGGCCATCAACAATACCTCTGGCGTTGTCGGCGCTGCTCCCGCTGCCGATCTCTATGCTATTAAAGTGTTAGGCGCTAACGGTTCCGGCTATCTTTCAGATGTGATTGAAGGAATTCAGTGGGGAGTAGCCAATAGGATGCAAATTCTGAATATGAGCCTCGGCACTGCCTCAAACATTCTGTCGTTTGAAGAGGCGGTCAAGGCGGCAAAAACGGCTGGGGTAACGCTTGTCGCGGCAGCGGGAAATAGCGGCAGTACGGTTGATTATCCCGCGGCTTATCAAGAAGTAATCGCGGTTTCAGCCACTGATACTAGTAATGTCATTGCCTCTTTCTCCAGCCGCGGACCAGAAGTTGATCTCGCGGCGCCGGGCGTAAGTATTCTTTCAACTTACAAGGGCACGTCATATGCCACGATATCAGGCACTTCAATGGCCGCGCCGCATGTGACTGGAGCGGCGGTATTAGTCATGAATACAGCGGTCGGCGCTTCTGACGCAAATGGAAATGGAACGTGGGATCCGGATGAAGTTCAGACAAAACTCCAGGCAACCGCCACCGATCTCGGCGATCTTGGATTTGATAATCTCTATGGCTGGGGACTAGTGAATGCCTTTGCCGCGGTTCAGTAAGATTCGGGAATGTTAACAAAAAACCCGCTTGCGTTCCAGCGGGTTTTTTAACGCGAATTTACCGCGAGTCTACGACAACCACGTTTTTCCCGAAGAAAGGAATGGGGTCGTATTCTTTGAGGAGTACATATCTT
>CAZOFN010000100.1:0-2642 GCA_964579195.1 uncultured Candidatus Saccharibacteria bacterium
GTTTAGTTTTCCACACCTAAACGGAGTTTAAGAGGTTGACTTTTCTTTTTGTACCTATGTGGTATACAGGGGGTAGTTCTAGGACGTAAGCAATGGTAACGGGACAGTCTACGAGTGTTAGTTCGGGCGATACAGCCAGAACTGCCGCCATTGGCTGCGATCACCATTTTTCGGCGCAGGGAAATCTGCTCATGTGCCACAACTGCTGCGCCGCCGCTATTGAGAAAGCGGTTACTGCCATGCGTGAAATGCTGGCGAGGGCGACTACATTCACATTCGAAGAGATCGATGTTACCATCCAGGCGCGGTTCAACAACCGCGACGAGGGACCGGAAATTCAGTGGATCGTCCATCAAGAAGAGGATTCTAAGCGTCTCTTGAATACGGTGGGAAAGTGGGAGACCGAAACAGATAAACGCTATCAGGACGACGACTTCATAGACCGAACCCGCATGAGTCTCGAAGGGGCATTTGCACTCGTCGACAAGCTCTTGCCGCCCTCCCGGCTTCGCATGGAGGCAAGGCAGCAGTAAGAGAGGCAGTCGCAGGCCTCCAAGATCTGGCAGACCTGGCAGAGTAATCCGTCAGGTGAGCAGTCGGGAATTCCTGGCTGCTTTTATTTTTTACAATACTTTCTTGACAGAAAGTAAATAGTATGCTACTAAATTGTTAGGGGAAGTTCTTTCTATACTAAGCAAGACCTTCTTTTGGGCACAGAGTATTTGATATACTTTCGTCACATTATTGAATATTCTGTGCCCAAAAAGAAGGAAGGGCAGAAAGGGGTCATGATGTTGATTACATCGCTCACGGTGTTTGGTATCGTTGTGATCATAGGAGCCGTTTTGTGGGGTGCCTATCAGATTTGGGGTACCCGACAGGAGGGTGCGGGATCGACGAGTCCGCGCGAAGAACCTCATTTGCTGTTGCCTATTGCGCTGCTTGTCCTCGGGGTTCTGTTCCTGGTGTGGACGCGCACAGGAACGGCATACATTGCTCCTACGCATGTGGGGGTAGTGGAGAATAGCTTTTCTGGCAGCATCAAATCGCTTCGTCCAGGAACGCATTTCTTCCCCATAGAACCGAAACTCGTGCCGTTCGTCACGCGTGTCTACTCGTACAGTCTGCGCCAGCAGCAGGTCGAAATTGGCGTTCCGCAAAAGGGCGTGGAGTTCCAGCAGACTGCCGTTGAGGCAGACAGCAGCAGTCCTGGTAGGCCTGCTGTGTACTTTTACGCGCGAGGGTGGGCCGCTCCGAATCCAGAGCTTGTTGCAGAGCTTCACAGGAAGTATGGCCCCGACTACCTTCGCGGGTGGGTGGAGAAGAACTGGATTTCGATCCTCAAATCAGTCCAGGGCCGCAACGAGTACAACTACGTGGGAAGCGACCGGGTCGGATTCCAGAGTGAAGTGGAGAAACATCTCCAGGAAGCACTGTTGATCAAGCTGGCAGGAGATCAGCCCCCCATTCCTTTGGTGGTCGTATCCCAGCTGGCTGTGGTCAACTACGCCTTTTCTAATGCCACCGAGCAATTCCTTCAGACCGTTCAGAAGGTGGAGTTCGACAGGCAGCAGGCGGCGACCCAAATCGAGGTCAATAAGAAACAGCAGGATGCGGAAAGGATCTCGGTCGAGACCTCCTATATCGTGGAGGTGAGGAATGCTGAGCGCGACCGAGACGCCCGCATTGCGAGGGCTACAGGAGAAGCGCAAGGCGTTATACTCGCGGCCGATGCCGAGAAATACCGCATCCAGGAAATCTACGTAGCTGAATCAGAAGGAATCCTGAAGGTTCAGCAGTCTCTGGCCCAGTCCCCGGAGGCCTACCTGGAGTACCAGAAGAACAAACAGTGGAACGGGGAGCTTCCGCAGTACATGCTCGGAAGCGGAGTCGTGCCGTTTCTCGATCTCACCCCCCAGTGAGGTTTGGGGACGGAGAAAGGGGAGAGTAATCTCCTCGGGGCAGGTGCAGTCCTTTCACGGATACACCTGCCCGTTTTTTATTCTTCGTGATTTTGCAGGAATTGACATGTATGGTATAGAAGAGGTAGTTCCTGGAGGTAACTGTGATGCTGAAACGATTGGGCTTCCGAATATTCGTTGGTGCCATTTATTACGCAGCCACCGCCATAGTTGTTACTACTGTGCTATTCGTTGCGGGATTTGCATATGTAGCCATGATCATATTTGGTACAGCGCCCGCAGCTGCTATCCTTGGGGTGGCGAGCTTGCTGACCTTAAATTTCGTAGAAGCTTTCAAGCGCAAGGCGAGCAGCCAAAAGGGCGTCACAAGCCTGGAAGCGGCAATCATCCTGATTGTAGCGGCAGCGTTATTCGTACTTACCGTCCTCGCGAACCGCAGCTGAGGCCATTAGTCAGCAGTCAGGAACTCCTGGCTGCTCTTTCTTTTGGTGATAAAAATGTTAGACCTCCGGTGTCTAATAATCCTAACCATAGTGTAAAAAATCTACGATCGTAGAAAATTCACATGATGAGAAATTCCGCGCAGGTGGTTGACTTTTCTTTTTGACACCGCAAATCGTTGTGATATAGAGGAGATAGTTCTTGAGAGGGGTACAGGATATGAATGGCATCAAGTTTTTGATAGAAAGCCTCAGCCATCCGGCAATCTGGATTGGCGCA
>CAZOFN010000101.1:0-2616 GCA_964579195.1 uncultured Candidatus Saccharibacteria bacterium
AGAAAAATTGGTAGAGAACATAAAAGACGCGAACGAAAAACAAGGCGTCGTAAACAAAATCACTACAAAAATCTACAGCGAACTAACGGGAAAACAAAAAACTGAAAGCGCCTCCACCTGCCCGGCACAATGACAAAATACATCCTCGCCATCGCCATCCTCCTCTTTCTTGGAGGAATAATGTACCTCCAACCGAAAGAAGAAATAAGTCTAAAATTGCCCGAAGCGGAAAAAGTGCCGGATTCTCCCGACCCTGAGTCTACCGAAGGGGAGGAAAAGAATCCGAACATCCCGACGAAGGAGGAACCCACTGAAACCACGCAAGAAAAAAATACTCCTAAACTAGAGGAACCTCAAAAGAAAACCGAAGAACCTACTGACATTTCAATATCTCAATATCCCAATATCTCGATATCTCAAAACATCGATATACCAAAATATAACGAAACCACCCCAGCCCCCACGCCAGCACCAAAATCACCAACCCTTACCCCCCGCCCCATAGACCTCCGGGCAGTCGTGGGAATATACTGCGACTTTGAAAACGAAAACGGCGATACTGCGAGATACCGCGGCTCGGGAGTCATCATACGGGAGGGAAGCTACTCCCAAGGGACATACATTCTGACAAACAGACACGTGGTAGATATTCAATGGACAAAATGGCTGACCGACGACCCGGATATTGACGCAAGTCTCAAACTCACGGAGTGCAAAGTTCACATACTGAAGTCGGAAGGAAAAATTCTACCGGAAGAAAGGTATCCATACCCATACTACGATTTACGAGTCACGTCAGGAGTCCAATACGACTTCAAGGCGCGCCTCGCCTACCTCCCAAAAACCAAAGACCTTTCAGAAAACGAGGAAAGCGAACTTGATTACGCCATCCTTGAAGTCACCGGAAAAAACACAAGCAAGTACTTTGAGCACGAAAACCCGCGCCTCCCGGCAAGTCCAATTCTCGCTCCAACTCCAAAGGAATGGGTGGAAATAATAAAAGATAATCGCGTCGTTATGCCGGGGTACGCCTTCCAACAAATCGGGGAAGGAGCATTTGAAGAATTCCGTCTTCTCACAAAAGACGGCATCGTAAAAGACGTGTACGCGGGAGACGAGGGATTGAAGGGAACACCCCTCACAATGATAGTGGAGATTCCCCCGGACGCTTACGGCGGCCGCTCCGGCTCGCCTATCTTCTACAAGGGCTACCTTATAGGCCTCGTGGCAACCAAAGCCCTCCCGATGCCAAACTCCGGAAACTTCCAGTCGCCCCAGCCCACCATCTCCGCAATCTTAGAAAATATGGACACTCAAGTAAACAAAAAAGACGTCTTCCAAACCGTCACGGAGTTTGAAAAATAAAAAAGAGGGCCGTCCCATTGGAACAACCCCCATATCGAAAGAGACGCGGACTTCCCTTACCACATCCCCTCATTCAAACCCAATCGCCACCGGAGACGCAAAACTAACTGTTCCCAATCACAGTTGCTGGCCGCCTTCGCGTACCCGAGCGCCTCTTGGAAGAGCTTCTCTGTTTCCTGAATGTCCTGCCTCTCTCTCCCATGCAGACCCTTCGTGCCTTCGAGAAGAGTGAGGTGGAAGGCGACGAGAAAACGAAGTTTGAGCGGATATGTTTCTGCCGTTTCAAGCCGAAGACGCTCATGAAGCTCGAGGAGTTCCCGATACGCTATCGTCCTGGAACCCATACAGGCCCAATAGAAAGCTTTGTAAAACTCCGCCCAAGCCACCACGTTGGCGCCAAACCGCTCTCGGTCGGTATAAATCATTTCCGCAAGCAGCCCCTGAGGCGAGGGGAAATATCGGATTGGTTCCCACCCGGTAAAGTAAAAGTCCACACCATACTCGCTATCGGGATCGGGCCGAAACAACCCGGTGTCCTCGAGAAGCTTCTGTATCAGAATGTCATCGGGACCTTCAACGTTGGGTTTCACGTTTGGGACCCGCCCTCGAAGAAACTCTGGTGCCAATGGACTCCGAAGAAGCGCTTCTTTCTCTTCTATCGGAGTCTTCTGCACGAGAAACCGCAGATAGTTTAGGTCTTCTCCGAACTCCTTTGCGCATCTCTGCACCAGCTTGTCCGAGGGGTACCGGCGACCGCCCTCAAGCAAGCTGATGAACTGGGGGGTAACCCCAAGACACTGCGCGAGCTCCGCCATCGTAAGCTCGGAACGGAGTCTCTGCTCCCGAAGCCACACCGCGAACGTGAGAACCAATTCAGTAGTTTCAGCCATCTGAACTACCTTCCTTTCAAAGATTGGTATGTGTGTGAAAGAGCTGTCGTACACAACACTGCTCCCAATTTCTAGCACTTTACGCCAATCCCGTCAACATCGGCCAAAAAATCTCAAACTATGGAAGTCCGACTCCCATATATTCTTTATTCCAGAAAGTACACCGGCACGGCGTACCGGCCAATCTGGCGGAAGATGCTGGGATTATTTTCATACTTCAAAAAGAGAACGGTAATGTAATCATTTGCGGAGTAGGGACCATTTTGAACATCAAACACCGCCTCCCCCACCGCCGGAAAGTCCACCCCAATTGGGTCATACCCATTCCGAAAGTCACCAGAGCAATTATCAATATTCGGAA
>CAZOFN010000102.1:0-2550 GCA_964579195.1 uncultured Candidatus Saccharibacteria bacterium
GCACTCGCCATCGTCTCCTTCGCTTGGGCACCGGCCCAGGCTGAGGAACAGACCACCGCGCAGGCACAGCAGTGCCTGCCGCGGAGCGAGGTCATGAAGATTCGGAACGACCGCCCGGGAGTGGCCTGGCGGTACTACTCGATGGGTCGGAACCTCGACCTCGCGGAGTGCGTGGTCAGGAAGGGCAAGACTCTTTCCGTTACCTGGCACGCAGGCGAGACTCACACGCTGTATCTCGTTGGTGTAGTGGACCCGTACGACAACCGTGATAATCGCCGCTGGTACCGGATTGCTTCGGTTTCGGAGGTGAGCCAAGAGCTTCTTCCGGGGCTCCTTACAGCTCCCTCTGCGCCGAAGGCGATCCGCGTGACCATCGATCTCGACGGCGAACAGGCCTTCGTGTGGCGGTTCACCTCACCCGTTAAGCTCCTCCGGTGGAAGAACACAGATCTTAGCCGCCGGAAAGGCTACACGGCCGAGTGGGCCCTCCAAGTGGCAGGGCGTTTCATCTTCGATTTCCGGGCTGCCGAGTCTGGAAACCCGGAAATCAAGCGCCTCGTGCCCATGAGCTACGATCCACAGCAGGAGGAAGGGATGAGTGGAGCAGAGATGCTCCGGCGGTGGTTCAACTATACCGCCATCCTTTGGAACTTCCGGCTGGATACCGGCTGGTGGGCCGACATCATTGCCCAGCAGCCGTAGCCTCAGTCAGCAACGCAGTACCCCGAGGAAAGAGGTCCTAACCCTCTTCTCTCCTCGGGGTCTTTTTGTTTTCCACTTACTCAATTTGCGAATCTTCAAACGGAGAGATACGATAATATAAATAGACTTTTTATGATGGAAACACGAAGACGTTTTATTATTGCTACAATCGCTGCGGTAGTTTTTATTGGGTTGATAATATTTGCAGTCCCTATTGGTTTTACACGAGTAGGGGAGCAAGCTTTTGCTGCAAAGGATTGGCAAAAAGCAAAGCAGTACTTTTCATATGCCCTTATTCTTAATCCGTGGAACAAACCCCTTTATGAAAAGAAAGGCCAGGCTGAATATTGGTTAGGTGATTTCGAAAATGCCGCTCGTTCTTATGAGAAAGCTGTGCGGAAAAATATAGATAAAAAAAGTTATTATGGCTGGCTCGGTACCATTCATTTTGCGAAAGGGGACTACGAAAAAGCAGTCGAAGCATATAAGCGACTCGGTTCCCTTGATACCTATGGCGCAAAAGAAATGAATGCACTTGCAGCTGCCGAGCTCGAAGCAGGTAATACCGAAGAAGCATCGCGTTTGCTTCTCCTTGCGATGATACGCGCGAGTCGAGATGGCGATAAACAAACTCTCGCGAAGGTGTTTAACAATCTTGCGCTTGTTGCAGTGAAGTCCAATCCACCCCAACTTGCAGTTGCCGAGTCATATATGAAGAATGCCGTAAAGCTCTGGCCGGCGAATCCATTGCTCTATATCAGTCTTGGCGAGGTCTACGAGCACGCAGGAAAAAACGCAGAGGCAATCAAGGTCTATGAAAAAGCTCTGGAACTTGCTCCCACTTCTTCCAACCCCCGTGTTCCTGTTGAAATCAATAAAGTAAACCAACGCCTTCCGGCATTGCGAGGTGAGTGACAATGAACACAAAAACGCTTACAAAATACATTTTTTACATCGGGCTTTCCCTCTATTTAGTGGGGTACCTTACACTCGTCGCCGGAAGTGGTGGTGTTAGGGCCCAACTTGCACTTGATGATACAACCCCCGGAGACACACCTGACGAAACTCCATCACAAGAAACAGAGACTGATACCCCAGAGACCCCAGCCTCGCCGCCGAGTGATGTATTTGTGAATGAAGGCGTCACAACTTCGCCGACAACAGGAGCCTTGACCGGTGCGGCGTTTGGACTTTCTATCGGCAACACTTCGGCAGTCAATACAGTGAATGGACTTGTGGGATTGAATAGTTCGCAAATGCAGGACGCCCTCTTAGCGCAAGGATTTCAACCCGGAAAACCCGACCAGAGAGCATTGGGCACGGTAACAACATTTGAGAAAGAGGGTACTTTTGTCTCTGTTTTTTCACCGACGGGTGATGATGTGGTGGTAGCTGTTACAACTGGCGAAAAAGGAGGAAATTTCGAACGCCTTGTTGGTAACTCGCCTCCAGGCCCTGGTGGAACTTACTGTGTTTTCTCTGCTTCTCCACGAGCAGGAACCGCGCCGCTTACTGTGAATTTTGGACTTTCTTATTCTTCCGGCGGAGACGGCGGGTGCCAGCCGCCAGAAGTTTCCTGGGGTGCGCCGTGCAATCCGCCTGGAAGTTGCAGTTATACCTACGACAAACCTGGTATTTATGGTCCTTATAGCGCGTCTGTGCGGTATCGCTTTCAATACGATGTAGATTGCCGCACAGAAACCGGACCCTCTTGTTCGAGTCCAGCGATTGTTGTTGTGGGCTCCTCACCTTCACCTGCAGTATCTCCCACACCGGCTGCCAGACGCGGTCCCAGTGAACCTCCTCCTTATATGACTTTTACTGCTAATCCTACTTCGATTCCTCGTG
>CAZOFN010000103.1:0-2513 GCA_964579195.1 uncultured Candidatus Saccharibacteria bacterium
CGAACGCGCGCCCGACGACGGCAGCCAGGCTGCGGACGTGACATCACCGGCGGACGCCGCCAGTCCCCCGGCGTGAAGCGGATAGGCGGGGCTTTCCAGCCCCGCGACAGGAGGCTCACATGACCACCATTCATTACGACAAGGACGCGGATATCGGTCTGCTGAAGGGGATGACCGTGGCGATTCTGGGCTACGGCAGCCAGGGGCACGCGCAGGCGCTGAACCTGCGCGATTCCGGGGTCAAGGTCGTCGTCGCGCAACGTCCCGGCAGCGACAACTACAAGAAGGCGGTGGAGGACGGCTTCCGTCCCGTGGCCATCGCGGAGGCCTGCGCGCAGTCGGACTGGATCCAGATCCTCCTGCGCGACGAGATGCAGCCCGACGTGTATGAGCAGGAGATCAAGCCGCATCTCAAGGCGGGGCAGGTGCTGGGATTCTCGCACGGGTTTTCCATCCGGTTCCAGACGATCGTGCCTCCGACGAACGTGGACGTTCGGGTGCCTGAGAATTCGTGTGTCGCGGAGGTCAGTTGGGACTGGGTTATTGATTCAAGACAAAATCATGAGGGGCCCCGCGGCAGTATTGATTTTCAGGTGAGAAGGCACTTGGGGGTTCCCGATGAGTTTGACGTTCTTGGTTCCGTTGATTCAAATTCCAATAATCCCGCGGTTGTTCGGGCAGTTGTTCGGGGATCAGAGACTACCTATTCGTATCGGTATGCCGACCCAGCCCCCCTTTCTTCTGCCCATTATCAGGTTGTAACGGTGGATCTTAATAGTACGCCGCCCGGTTTTTCTCCCTCTTCTTGGGAGGGACCCCTTGGAGAGTTTGGACCATCAGAGCCGAGTGCTCCCACAGCCCTAACTTCTACGTGGGTCGCGGAAAATACTCTTGATGTATCATGGGATGCTGAAGTTATAGAGGGCGTTACCGGTTTTACCGTGTTCCGCAAAGCTGGAGTGGGAGGGGCGTTTCGGTCCGTTGAAACTCTTAATCCCGGCAGTTTTTTGTTGCGCACAAACGAGGCTGGAGAAGTCTTGGGCGCGATGCTTCGAGTGGTGATTGATAACTCTGTGCCTCATTGGTATAAGATACAGACATTTCATACCGGTTTGGGGTGTTCTTCCAGCCAGACGCGCGTTTCTCCTTTGGGGCAGTCAGAAGAGCTTTTTGTGGAAGCGATTCCTTTACCTCCCTCTTCTCCTCGTTCTCTTACCGCGACTCGCGGACGGCCTGTTATTACTCTTCGGTGGGAGCATAATGTCGGCTTTGACGGTTTTTTTGAAGTTCAGTGGACGGCTGATGAGGATGAGAACAGAACTCCCGTTTGGTCTGGTTCTGCTCCGGAGACGGTGCGGGGAGGGCCCGCGAATTTTTCTCGGGAGTTTGCCAATCTTTTGCCGAACCGAGAGTATTATTTCCGGGTTCGCGCCGTTGGAGCCAATGGTTTGCGTTCGGATTACGAGGTGGTTTCCGGTGAAACCGGAATTGGCACTCCGGAGCGTTTTACCGCGAAAATCGCTGGCGTTTCCGGGTCTGGCGGAATAGTTCGTCTCGGATGGCGAGGAAGGTCTGAAATTGAAGACGGATACGAGGTGAAGTGGTCATCCTCCGCGAGTGGCCCTTGGAACGCGAGCGCTCCCACCGCGTGTACGAGCGGTGCCAACATTACGTTTTGTCTTCACGAAGGTGTTCCTTTAGGAGAAACGTATTTTTACAAGGTGTGGGCCACGAGGGGGAGCGCGCGGTCAGATTTTTCTGAAATTGGTTCTGTGGATTTGAATGTGTCGCCTTTGCGCGGATGGGCGTGGGCGAACGCGGGGACTTCGCAAGGGAACCGGCTTGGGGTTGGATGGGTGAGTTTGAGTTCGGAAAACCCAGATGCGGGAGGAGATGTGCCATACGGGGTTTTTGTGAATAAGACGACAGGTGAGCTCTCCGGGTACGCGTGGAGCGGGATTCAGTGTACGGACGGACGCGAGAGGTGCGGGTACGGGTGGCTTTCATTTAATAGAGACGAACTTTCCGGGTGTCCTGATTCCAGTATTAGTTGGCTTAATTGCAGAGCGCTTCTTGATGTTACAACCGGACAACTCTTTGGATGGGCAAAGTTTTTGGCGGCTGACCCCGCGGAGACCTTGTGGACCGGGTGGGTGAGTTTGCGGACGAAGAATGAGGCGATAAACGGAAGGAGGGATGGTTTGTCATACGGAGTATGTTTTGGGACGAGTGGGGAGAATGGTTCTTCGTGCGCCGGGGACGGCACATTTGACGCGCCGGAGTTTCCAGCGAGGACGGTGCGGATGGAGAACGGAGTTCAGGTTTTCGCGGGAATGCTTTCCGGCTGGGCGTGGGGAGACAATATCGGTGGGTGGATGCAGTTTATCGGTTTGGGGAGTGATGCGGGATTTGTGATTGGACCCCCGTGTACGAGGAGTACCGATTGTCTAGCTGGGATCTGCGAGGGCGGTCGGTGTGTTTTAGAAGAGCCCGTGTGCACGCCTCCTTGCCCG
>CAZOFN010000104.1:0-1521 GCA_964579195.1 uncultured Candidatus Saccharibacteria bacterium
GGCACTTGGTATACGGAATGAAGTGCTTGGGTTTACGACGCCCCAAGGTGGCGGCAAACACAAGGACTATGTCGAAGTGTATAAAAGCTTTGATCAGGATTTAAACGAGATGCGTGAGACCCTGATGCCGGAGCTCTCCCAAATTGTTCACGACGGTGGTGGTATGACTCCAACATACACCGCGACCGAAATCGCATCGTCCCGACTTGCTCAATGGTCTCACGTAGGGACGGCACGCGATCGAGCCTCATTTCTCATCGTGATCACCGACGGCAGACCCCAAGGAGACCCCAAAAACTCAAGCTTGGAGGGGTTGCGGGATTTGAATACACGGCTGTCCGCAGAGCGAGACCAGGTGATAATCGGCATGGGAATTGGTGAAGGAATTCGGGAAGAGGACCTCAAGCTCGCCTATGGCGAACACCGGTACGTGTATGCAAAGACTCCAGAAGAGTTTCCCGAGAAAATGGCCGCCTTGCTTGAAGCCATCTTTACCCAAACCCAGGCTGTGTAATAATGCTCCATATGACGATGCACACGGCACAGAAAGTTGACCTCAAGGATTTCTTAGAGGTCGTCAAAAAAGAACGTTCGTACGGCATGTATGTGACTGGCCTCGTCATCAGGAAAAGTTCTGACGCACCCACCATCGAAGACATTGCACGGACAGCGCACAACGCCGTTACGGTAACCATCGCTCGAAATACTGCTGACGGCGATATTCTCACCAAGTTTCGTGGGGCGTTTGAAAATCATACGTGGCTCGTCATACACCTCTCCGACGGATCGCTCCCTCCGCTGTGGCGAGAGCAACTCAGCCGGCTCCGAGATTCAAATTCGATTTTCGTCCAAGGCAGAACCGCATCAGAAACATTCTTTGCAGAACAATCGGCCGATACACGAGTCATTGCGGTCATTGATGAGCAGTATGTTGATGTTGTCGAGTATCCCTTGTTCCTCAGTCTATTTGGGCCTGTCGCAGAACTGTAAGTCTATGACTGAATTCTTTAAAGCAGACAAGTACAAACCGGAATTCCAAGCGGCCGTCGAGGCGCGGCAGAAAAAGCCCATCATCGCAATCGAGACCGTTCGTAAAGAGAATGGCGAGGAAATTAATGTCGTCGATATCGCAGGAGTCAAGTTTGAATCGTTTGCATCGCGCGAAGACCTCGAGGCGATTATTGCAACCATCAGTGCTACTCCTGAAAGTTTGGAAATACTCCAAGCGATGGCGCTAACATCTCAACAAAGCCGCGGCCTCATCAATGAAGGACCGACCTCTCGCGGCAAGACCTATCTTTTCAACAGGTTTACCGAGCTTAAGTTCGGCAAGGGGGTGCGCCCCGTTGATTTTTATTGCAATGGCCAGACCGATACCATGTCGCTCATGGCAAAATGGGTTCCCAAGACGGAAGATTCTGAAGATGAAGCTCGGTGGGCCCGATACACCGAAAGTGCAGCCGGCCGAAGTGCATTGAAAGGGATCATTGAGGGCGCCCGAGATCGGAAGAGCGTCGTGTA
>CAZOFN010000104.1:1531-2511 GCA_964579195.1 uncultured Candidatus Saccharibacteria bacterium
TTGAGGGCGCCCGCAAAGAAACGCAAGGAGCGGAAGAAATTCAGAAACAATTTGTCGAACTTGCCAAACATGCCGGGATTACAAAAACGGTCTCTCAGTGGCAATTTCAATACGGAGCACTTCCGCGGGCGATGACCATGCCGAAACATCCGACGAAATCCGTCTCAGCTGACAATCCCCCGCGCGGCATTTACATGCACATTCAAGAAGTTGGACTTGCGGAGACGCATGTTATTGACGCACTGCTCCAGCTCGGTGGCGAAAAGGGTCGCCTTGCGGGCGAGATACAACTCTGGGAAGACGGTGGCAGGCCAGTTCCCTCGGGTCCGGAATTCTGGATATACTATTCCACCAACGAACCCGAGAATTACCCTAACAGGCAAGGAATCGACCAAGCCCTGGCTCGACGCAACACATTTCTTAAGCTGGGGGCCGAGTCTTCAGCCTCGCGACAATTCAAGCAGTACCTGGACAATGGTGTTCCTTTTGAAAGGATGCCGCAAAGCCTCAGGGCTCAAATTGAAGCAGGCCAAAAAAATGTGATATTTCCCATTTCTGCCAGTGAGGGTGCCTACTCGTCAGCAGACGCGGTGGAGATGCGCCTGCTTGTCTCCGATGTGTTGTCCGATTTCCACGAGAAATTAAAAGGGGCCATGGCGGATAAGAGTATCGAGCAGCGCACGAAACAAAAGTTCGAGCTTACGGACGACGAGTGGAACATGGTCTATGATTTTATGCGGCGGTTCACAACTCCGGATCTCGAAGCCACGCTCGATCGCGCAGTGTACTTCCACTACATTGCTCGTTTTACCGAAAAAGGGCAGGAGCACGCGTGGCGGTATTGGGAAGAGATAAAGAGGAATAAGGATTTCAAAAAACGACTGGAAAAAACAGTGCCGAAAGAGAAAGCTGTTCGGGATGCCGAACTGTGGGCAGACCGTTCCCGCTTCTTAGGTGATATGAGAGAGGTGATTTCAGGC